>JASLKI010000294.1 GCA_030747575.1 Verrucomicrobiota bacterium
ATCCAGACCACCCATACAGGTGAATATGTAGAGACTCGGCAGACAAATGAGCCCACTAAACAGTAAACCAAAAACGATTTTTAGAGGTGCGGCCCAGATTTGGACGTCCCAGGAAAAGGTGCCGACTACGATCCCGAAAACAGAAAAGGACATGGTTGCGATCAAAAGTAAGAGGCATGTGATTTTGCCGACATTGTTTTTCATCTCCAGTTCATAAACAATCGAAAGGGGTTTCTTTAGTAGTTTGTTGATCAAGTTGGGGAGTGTGCAACCTCCTTCAAGAGGTTCGTAGTCCTTTTTCAGATCGTGTTTCGGGGAGTTGGATAGAATCGGCGGTGGTGTGTATGCATCCGGTTGTATTTCTTTAGTCATGGTATTATTTGGAGTTAAGTGTTGGTTCAAAAGTTAGTGACGTTGCGTATGGCGCGAAACACCGCTTCATAGAAGTTTCCGTCAAAGGGATCGACCCTGAGAAATTCCACTTGCAGTCCAGGGGAGACAAAAAAAGGGCGTAAAATCCATGAAATTTGGGCACCGACAAAAAGATTGCCTGTTAGCCAAGCCAGAAAAGCATGTGTGCCGGCGCTATGGGAGTCCGCAAAATCACGAACATAGTGGAGCAACCGTGAATGAGCCAGGATGCCTGCATAGGCAATAAGGGAGGTATGTAGCAGGAGGTTGGCACCATGCCATGTTGCATCGTCAGGAGTCCCAGGTTCGGGCATGTTGAGTGTGGCGAAGAAACTGATTGGGCTGAGTGCTCCCAGGATGATGCTCATAATGGCAAATCCTGTGAGAAGAAATTGGAAACTTTTTCGAAATCCAATTCCACTACCGAGGATCAGGCTGAGCATCCCATTGAGCATGCCGTTAAGAAATAATGTCAGGAATATAATAAATGGTAATTTGAGGGCCACATAGAATGCCATCTCCGAACCATGCCGGAGGCCTATGGTGAATCCATAGGAGCAACATCCCAACGTGATAAGAGCGATGCAAAACGGGATGGAGCCACGATGACTCCCTTCAATCCAGTCGGTAAGCAACTGCTTTTCTCCTCGGCAAAGGGCGGCAGCGTTTTTAAAAGGGTTCGTGAAAGGATTCATGCTCCTGAAGAAACCATTTTGGACTTAACTTGCCTTGCGAATGTTCAAGCTCGAAATAGAATACACTCTGTTTTCCACTGCATCTATGAGTTGATCGGGAGTGGATGTGCCTGCCGTGATCCCAAGCGTGCCTGTATCGAAAAGCCATTCGGCTAGAATCTCATCCGGCCCCTGTACGTGATGAACTCTCTCGCAAAACCGCCGACAAGTTCGCGTTAACTCATGAGTATTATTGCTGTTTATCCCTCCAACAACTAAGACCACGTCCGATTTCCTTGCCAGTTTTTCAGCGGCGCTCTGCCGCTGCTTGGTGGGTTTACATACCGTATCGACAAAACGGACCTCAGAGTTCGGGAAGCCTGACTTTAAATACTTTACCATCGAACGAACGTGGGCAATGGGCTGTGTAGTCTGCGCCACCACGCCAAATCGCGGACGAGATTCTAGCGCATCGATTCCTTCTTCGCTTAAGACAACATCCCATTCCGTCAAATCCTCAGTGAGTCCGCGCACCTCGACATGGCCAAGTCGGCCGATAATAATGGGGTGATACCCAATCGTCGTGAGTTCTCGAATCTGCTTATGGGCATAATGAACGAGAGGGCAGGTGGCATCACTAATCTGAAGCCCCGCCGCTTTTGCCCGGTTACGAGTCCGGTTTGAAGCCCCGTGAGCTGTAATCATCGCTGATTTCGTTTCTACTTGTTCCGGTTTATCTTTAAATCGCACACCTCGCTTTTTTAGGTCATTAAGCACCGTGTTGTTGTGTACCAGTTCGCCCATTACGGTGATGGGATGTTCTGCAACTTTGCTTTGGGCAAAGTTTATGGCATCGCGAACCCCGAAACACATTCCCAGATGCTCCGCTCGTAGAACGGTAATATGTGCTTTGTGATGCAAAGTTAATGGGTTCATTGATTCGATTTTGTTCATTTTGATTGTTACTTTGATAGTTGTGCCTGCTTTACGATTCTTTCAAGCAGGGTGACATAATCATTGAAAGCTCTTATGCCACTTACCGTAAGCGCGCAAGTGGTCAGCGGGCGATTCTCACGGAAACTCTTGGACACCGATACATACCCAGATTTTTGCAGCATCCGAATATGCGTGGTCAGGTTGCCGTCAGTCATCTTCAGCGAGTTCCGCAATTCCGTGAACGACAACCCAGGTGACCCCGCAAGCATCGACATGATTGCCATGCGACTTTTTTCATGGATCACCTTGTCCAGTTGCTGGAACGTATCCGGATTCACTCGGTGTCCAAGGGTTCTGAAGTCAGCTTCAAATACAGACCGTACATCAAGTTATTGGCTCCGAAAGCCCAGCCCATCAGCAAATGGGCATGCTTCCCGTTAAGCCATGGCGTTTGTTCCAACTCGTGAAAACAAAGGCATAAAGAGCCAATAATGACAAAAATCCAACCCAACAACCTGATGCCTCGACGCATGAAGAATCCCGCCGCATGCAACGCTCCTCCATACAGGATGATCCAAAGTGCTGTCAGGCGAATACTGTCCCGAGCATCCGGTTGATTCAGAATCTCCAACAAACCTAGTCCCAAACCGGCTGTAAGCAGCGGTATCATTGCCTGTGCCACGTGGCGGGTGGGTGGGGACCAGAAATCCTCCTTGCTGTTCAGTGCTTGTTGCCGGATCAACAACAGGGCCACCATCGCCGCCACAAAAGCTACTCCGAGCCAATAGCCGGCAAAACGGCCCGGCCCGGCCCAGTCAACGGTCTGTGCCAGTCCTGTGGCGGCCAGTCCTATCAAACCCACGACGATGGCCACGGGTGCCATCGCACGCCGATAGACGCTGGCTTGTTCCATTAGGCAGCGAATTGTATTGAGATTTTCTTCAGCCCAGTTAGCGTTCACGGATTCACTTTGCGATACAAAGTTACAACGTGCAAGCATTTTTTATGTGTTTGTTGATGGGATGAGCGTGAGAGGTCTTTATACAGAAAAATGGTTGATTGATGCAAATAACACTTCTTAACCAAGGTGCGATATTGGTTGAATTCACTTGAAATAAGGGACGATGGAATTGAGGGTCTCCGTAGTGAAACGGGTTTGTCTATTTTTCTTTACCATTTTTTCTTTGGCAGGGCTTTTGTGTGGGCCTCATCAAATTAATGCCGAAAGTCCGCTTGTCGGTGAACTTTCGATTGGGGTGGAAAACCCGCTTAACGTCAGACTCGCCGAGCCGCCTCGCGGCTTGGTTGCCGACAAGCAACTTGGTCTGTTGCGCCATCGAGTCCTCAAAGGCCAAGTTTTGCACACGGCGAAGAAGGGGCTGCGGGGTCTCTTTGAGACACGCGGTGTGCGCACCCCGAAGGGGGATTTGCTGCTGATGTTTCCGGAGGGAAACCATTACGCCGCCGGCAGCGGGAAGGTGAACGACATGATCGCCTACCGCTCCAGCGACAACGGCAAAACGTGGGAAGGCCCGTCGATTGCGTTTGACATTGATTACAGTCAGCACGGGTTCATCCCGCTGATCCCAAGGGGCAGCAAGCGCATTTACGCTTTCGGCACCCAGCCGCTTCCCAGCAAATACAGTCGGGAAAAGGGACGGCACGAAAACACCCCGATCGGGTTTCGCTCGTCGGATGACGACGGCCACTCTTGGAGCGGTGTCACGCTGATCAAACCAAAGAATGATCCGCGCTTTCTTGGCATGTCTGTCACGCGGATGTGCGAGACCGATTCCGGTGCGTGGATTCTTGGATCGCACGCGGCGGACTGGTCCAAGAATCCGCTCATCACGCGACAGTACATTTTGCGCAGCGAGGACAAGGGCAATTCGTGGACACTGCTGCCTGGCAAACGCCCCGACGGCTGGTTCTCTCCCAATTACGACCGCATGGATGAAGGGCGACCGATTTATATGGGGAAGGGCGAGGTTTATTTCATGGCCCGTACCCCCACTGGTCGTATTTGGGAATCGCGCAGCATGGACGACGGCAAGACGTGGGCCGATCCCAAGCCCTCGGCACTCGTCCATCCGGACGCGCCGCCAATGGTGTTTCACCTGAGTGATGGCAAAACGCTGATTACATTCCACCACAATCGGCACATCAACACACAGTACGTCGGACTGACCGGCAAGATGGATGGCATGCGTGACAGGGCGGAAATTTGGATTTCATTGTCCAAGGATGGAGGGCGCAACTGGAGTGAACCGCAGTTTCTCTTCACCAACGTCACCCGCTCCAACCCGGCGAAGAACGGCTGGTTCAATCACAACTCATCCTACATGGACGCCGTGATCGACGGCGGCACGATACACCTATTCCTCCCTCATCTCTGGAATCGCGCCTTGTACATGCACCTTGAAGAAAAAGATTTGGCCAAGCTGCCAACCGCCAAAAAATTGGCTAGGCGCTTGGCCAAGTGAATTAAACCCGAGTCTCTTCAGCCTTGGCCGTCGCCTCGGCCTTGAACTTGGCCAAGCGGCGGTTGATTTCGGGCTCGTTGGCCCAAAGTGCCTGGCTCTCGTTCGACAGCTGGTGGATGGGGTCGTAGTAGTAGAAAATCTCGCCCGGTTTGGCCGTGGGTGACGTCCATGCGGAAACACCGATCTCCTGATCGTAGAGCGTGTGACTCGAGATTTCCCGTTTCCCACCACCGCCCGGCGCATCACAGACGACGCGGGGAGTGTTGAAGCCGGCGATCGATCCCTGAAGGCGGCGCGACAGATGTTCCGCCGTTCGGACGGTGGTGCGCAGGTGTTCGCAACCCGGCACCATGTCGTGCAGATAGATGTAGTACGGCTGAATAAGCTGACTAGAGAGTTGTTTGGCCGTGCGATGCAGGCAGTCGAACGAGTCGTTCACGCCGCTGATGAGCACGGACTGATTGCGCACCCGCACGCCGGTTTCGGACAGCACCTTCATCGCCCGGGATGTCCATGCCGTGATTTCCCTGTCGGTGTTGAAGTGCGTGTGCAGTGCGACTTCCTTCATCTGGTCCCGGCCCATCCGACAGACGTCTGACAGGGCCTCCACCCATTCGGTGTCGCTGGTGAATTTCATTGGCATGATCGCGATTCCCTTGGTCGCAAAGCGAATCCGGCGAATGGTGGGGATTTCCAGAAGTGTCGTGCCGATCTGGCGAATTTGGCTGGGCCTTAGCAGGAGGGCATCCCCTCCGGAGATCACGATGTCCTCGAGCTGTGGGTTGTTTCGTATGTACTCAAACGTTTCATCCCATTCGCTCGTTTTGGCGCCGTAGGTGGACTTGCTTTTTACGGCCGTGCTGCCGCCAACCACCCGGCTTCGGGTGCAGAAGGAGCAGTACACCGGGCAATGTGTGAGCGGCAGGAACAACGCCTTGTCGGGGTAACGATGCGTCAGGTAGGGCGTGGCCTTGTGGCCGTCCTCGTCGAGCGAGTCATCCATTGCGTGCGGATGGTCGGGAATGAACTGCGAACCTAGCGGCAGGAATTGGCGCCGCACCGGGTCGTTCTCCACTTTCCCCCAATCAATCCGCGAGAAGATATAAGGGGTGAGGCGCACATTCATCGGCGTTTTCAGCAGGCCGTCCTCGATGTCGGCGATCAGCGTTGGCGTGGCCAAGTCCTGCAGCACCTCCTGAATTCCCGGCACCGAGGTGATGGAATTCTGCTGTTGCCAGCGAAAGTCGCCGAATGTCTCCGCGTCAATGTCACGCCAGGCGGGAATCGTCCGCCAGAACTCCGACCGGTCGAACGCATAGCCGACCGCCGGGCTATCTGTTTGGATGTCCGTGGCTGTGTTTTGCGTTTGTGTGACCTCCTCCATCATCGGCTAAGCGATTGACAAACAGTCAAATACGACTGACCGATGGTACAGCAAATTGATCATTTTTCGAGACAATTTTTGTTGCGACTTGTTCACAGCAAATCAATCTCCCTCATCGCTTGGTTTTTGAGGTCACCTTGATGCCGGTGATCTGCATCTCCTTGTCGATCGCCTTGCACATGTCGTAGATCGTCAGCGCGGCGACCGAAACCGCGGTGAGCGCCTCCATCTCGACGCCGGTTCTGGCTGAGATGCGGGCCGTGGCGGTGATGACAACGCGATCGCGGCTCTCGGGGATTTTAAAACCGACCTCCGCATGGGTGATAGCCAGCGGGTGGCAGAGCGGGATAAGGTCGGCGGTTTTTTTCGCGGCCATGATGCCGGCCAGGCGCGCTGCCGCCAGCACGTTGCCCTTGGCCGCCTGGCCGCTCTCGATCGTGTCGATCGTGGCCTTGGCCAAGCGGATCTCACCGCAGGCCACCGCCTCGCGCTCCTGCTCCGGCTTGGCCGAGACATCGACCATCCGCGCCTCACCTTCGTCGTCAATGTGGGTCAGTTCACTCATGGGTTGCCCTTGGCCTGCGCAGCTTTCCCCTCCAGCCGCGAATGATGCCAATCATCCGGTCGCGGAGCAACTCATCCGGTTGGGCGTGTTTCGGGATGAAATCCGGCGAGGTGCCGAGCAGGTCGGTGGTCACCAGAATCTGTCCGTCGCAGTTTTTGCCGGAACCGATTCCGATGGTTGGAATGTCAACCAAGCGCGTGATCTCAGCCGCGACGGTCGGTGTTACGAGCTCGAGCACGATGCCGAACGCACCCGCTTGGCCAAGCGCCCGGGCGTCGGCGAGCAGCGCCTCCCGCTGCGCCTCTTCGCGGCCCTTGATGCGGTAGCCGCCCTCCTTGAGCACGTGTTGCGGCAGCATGCCCAAGTGCCCGAGGAACGGAATACCGACGGCATGGATCGCTTCGAGTTGCGGCAGGATCGCTTGGCCGCCCTCGGCCTTGACCGCCTCGGCGCCGGCGCCTACCAACCGCTTGGCCGACTCGACGGCTTGCTGCGGCGTCTCGTAAGTCTCAAACGGCAGGTCGGCGGCGACGAGGCCACGCGGCTTGGCCCGGGCTACGGCGCGGACGTGGTGTGTCATCTCGTCGAGCGTGACGAGTGTGGTGTCCGGATAGCCGAGCACAACCATGCCCAGCGAGTCGCCGACGAGCAGCAGTGGCACCCCGGCGTCGTCGAGCAGTTTGGCCATCGGGAAGTCGTACGCGGTCAGTGCAGCGATTGGCTCGCGGCCCTTGCGCTGGAGGATGGTTTGCGGCGTCTCCCGTGTCTCGCTCAAGCGGCAAGGTTCGCCCCGGCTCAGCCTGCGCTCAAGCGCAAACTCCGCCGGGAGGGACGAGAGGTGGAACTTGTCCCTCCCGGAGTGCTATCCGCCGCGCTTGGGGTCGAGCCACGGCGTGCCAGACCAGTACCACTTGAAAGACGGCAGCCCCTCGGCGTGACCGTCGGTGAAGCTGACGTTGCTGCGGCCGCTGTGGCGCAGGTGAGGTCCGCCCCAATTGGGATCACCGGGATTGGTGCCACAGCCGCATGGTACGCTACTGCCGGGGTCTTGGATAATCCAGCAGCCGGGTTTCTCGCGCGATTGAGGCGTGACGCATTTCCTCGGGTTGGTGGTGTTGACCGGCAGGCTGCCGCCGTCGGTCTTGTAAACGAGCGTGGAGGGGCTGCGCACCGCGCTTTCCTTGAGCGGGTCGTATTCCCAGACACCGGGCCAGTTGCAGCCGCCGAGCCGGAAGTTGGCGGAGTAGTTGTTCGTGGTTCGGCCAAAGTCGTAAATCGTCTCCTTAGTCTTGAACGGCTTGCTGGGGCAGCGAAGGGTTTTTTTGGTTTCCTGATACGGCAGCAGATAGTTGAACCAAGATGTTCGGTTTTGCTGGCTGCCCACAAGCGTGAAGGTCCAGGCGAAGCGATCGCCATTGTCGCCACTGTACATTTTGGCGGCGAGCGTCAATTGCTTGATGTTGTTGAGGCAGTAGATTTCCTGCCCCTTGGCCTTGGCCTTGGCCAGCGCCGGCAGAAGCAGGGCGGCCAGGATGGCGATGATGGCAATGACCACCAGTAACTCGATCAGCGTGAAGGCGCGGCGATGTTTCATGGCTTGGGGAGAAGTTGACTCCTGCGGCCGCGAAGTCAAGCGCTACTGATTGGCGCCTCAGTTTAGAAGACGCCCCCGGCTGGCCTGCTTGGGCGTGGCGGATTTGCTCCATCGAGGCACTTTTTAATGTCCGCCTTTTTGGAAATCCGGAGAACAGTTCGTTCCTTGGCCGCTTTTAGCAGCGGCTTGAAGCAGCGCAAACCAGCGCGGTGCCGTTCCTGTATTTTCTTGTTAATCTTAGTCATGCGACCAGATGGACGGGTGACTGAAAGCAAGGCGCCTGACAAAGGCAAGCGGACAATGCGCTTGAAATAGCCCCATTCAGTACCCCTAATCGCCGTGTATGAACAAGCGATCGCTCCAGTTTCTCGAGACTCTCGTCAACACCCCAAGCCCATCCGGCCATGAATCACGCGGCTTGCGCGTCTGGATGGATTACGTCACTCAGTACGCTGACGAGACTTATTCCGACGCATACGGCAACTGTGTCGCCGTGCTCAACAAGGGTGGCGGCCCGAGGTTGATGCTCGCCGGCCATGCCGACGAGATCGGCATGACGGTCAATTTCATCGACGACGACGGCTACGTCTACGTGCGGCGGCTTGGCGGCACCAACCCGGCGATCACCCGGGCTCAACGGGTCATCATTCACTCCCGAAAAGGTCCGGTGAAGGGGGTTGTCGGCAGCGTCGCGCCGCACCTCATGCGTACCGATACCGGCGCGGCCAAGGTACCGAAGATTCACGAGTTGTTCATCGACATCGGCGCGGACTCGCGCAAGGCCGCCGAGAAACTCGTCCGCGTCGGCGACCCAATCACGCTCAACGATCAGTTCGAGGTTCTGCGCGATGATCTCGTCGTGGCGCGGGCGTTTGACAACCGCGTCGGGACGTGGGCTGTGGCGGAGACGCTGCGCCTGCTCAAGACCGGCAGAGTCAAGCTCAACGCCGAGGTGTGCGTTGTCGCCAACACGATGGAGGAAGTCGGCCTGTTCGGCGCGCGGCAAATCGCCTACTCGCTGCATCCCGAC
>JASLKI010000295.1 GCA_030747575.1 Verrucomicrobiota bacterium
CCGGCGCTTCACCAACCAATCCGCCCTCGCCCTCGCCGAGCGCCTGGCCAAGCTAGCGCCGGGCAATCTGGCCAAGGTGCTGTTCGCGCCGGGCGGCACGGCGGCCATCGGCATCGCGATGAAACTCGCCCGCTACGCCACCGGCCGGCACAAGACGATCTCGATGCGCGACTCGTTTCATGGCGCGTCGCTGGACGCCATCTCGATCGGAGGCGAGGCACTGTTTCGCGATGGACTCGGCCCTCTTCTGCCCGGCTGTTTTCACGTCGATTGGCCAAGCGCGGAGGCGGACGCCGACGCCATCGAAAAGATCCTCGTCGAGGAGGGCGACGTCGGCGCGGTCATTGCCGAGCCGATGCGCTGCACCACGATCAACCGTCCGCCGGATGCGTATTGGCGGCGCGTGCGCGAAATGTGCGATAGACACGGCGCGTTGCTCATCTTCGATGAAATTCCGCTTGCTCTCGGTCGTACCGGTCGAATGTTCTGCTGCGAATACAGCGGCGTGACGCCGGACATCCTCGTGCTCGGCAAGGGGCTCGGCGGCGGCGTGATACCGATGGCCGCAACAATCACCCGGGCCGATCTCGACATCGCGCCGCAGCGTGCGGTGGGCCATTACACACACGAGAAAAGCCCAGTCGGCGCCGCAGCAGCACTGGCCACTCTCGACGTGATTGAATCGGAAAACCTGCTGGAGCACTCAAGTAAACTGGGGGCCGAAATACTAGAGCAGTTGCGCAAATTACAGCAACGCCACAACACCATCATCGACGTGCGCGGCCTCGGTCTCGCGATGGGCGTGGAAGTGAGCAGCCCCGACACCGCCGAGCGCATATTATACGACTGCCTCGAAAACGGACTAAGCTTTAAAGTCTCCGGGGGCACCGTGCTCACCCTCACCCCTCCCCTAACCATCACCCACGAGCAGATGGCCAAAGCCCTTGGAATCCTAGAAGGCGCATTTGACACCATCACCTAGCTGCGCGAAGCCCTTCAGCATTGGTATGCCAACGACGGCAGCTCGCCGTGTTATTGGCTCAGTTACAAAAAAACTTCCTTTTGCCGCACGATGTCGTACGGCAGCCAGCCTTTCTCAACGGCTTCCTTCATCATGCTCTTGGTGCCATCGGTTTGGTAATACCAAATGTTGCCGGGGCTCACGTGAATATGCCACTGCTCCTCAAATTTTGAGGCGCGCTTCTTGTTGCGCGCAAGTTCACGCGGCACGGCGTGAACCCGCACCACTTCACGGCGATACATGGTTTCCATCGATTTTTTTACGATATAATCAGATGCAAACCGCGGCAGGTGCCTGGTGACCCATGTGTTGGCGAAGCGGCTACCCTCATACTGAAAATCCGCCTCGCGCTGAATGACGTACCGCGCGTTGACGACCGGGCCGAACACCTCAGCCATCGCGTCGGCAAACATGGCGTTGGTGGCTTCATCGGAATCCTCAAGAAACACACGCACGTAGCCGCCGGCCCGTTCGGCAGAATGGATTTTTTTTTGCATCTCATGATAGTTCAGTGTGCCGAGCATACCGCTTTCGCCAAAGGCACCGATGATGGCACGGCCAATGGCGAGAGTCAGAGTGCCATCAGTCCAAGGCTCACGGCTGCCGGGTGAGAGAAAGGGCGGGAAGGGCGACAAATCGGTGACGGCTTTTGGGTCACGGCCGGCGCGAATTTCCACAGCCTTTACGGGGGTGGGATTGTACGGTTCGCCAATACGCCAGAGATTTCGAAAATCGTCGCGCTGCCCCACGCGCTCCAGCATGTTCCGGTTAATGTCCACCATGTTTTCCTCCACGCCCTCGGGCTTGATTTCCGTGAAGGCGGCGTGCACATGGCCCTCGCCTTTTTCAATCGCACCATCGTCGGTGACGCCATAGAGATGTTTGTGCTTTTTCAGGAAACGTTTGTAGTCATCGAGGCCTTTCTTGAATTCTGGCGCAATGCAGATCACATCCCAGTTGTTGGCAATCTTGTCGGGCACTTCGGGATCCAACCGGAAGGAGCGACCTCGCAGTTGGTTGATGGACATGGAGGTGGTAACGCAGGTGAGGTCGATGAGCACGTTGATCTTATTCGCGTCCCAGCCCTCACCAAGCAACCCTCGCGTGCCGACGAGGCAACGGGTGACACCCATCTGGAAAAGCTCGGTGATCATTTCCACATAAACACGCGGACACCAGTCCCCTCCCTTGCCCTGCAGCATGTAGAAGCCGGCTTTTTCATCCCAGTCAAAATCCACGGAGTATTTGTTGCTGGCCAGCCAGTGACGCGCGGCGGTTTCAAAGTTGGGTTTGAGATCGTCATCCACCAATACCGTTGAGCCTGTCAGCAGCACGGGGTCAAGTTTGTCGGTTTCCTCGTTGGTGAGTAGTTCCCGGAAAGCGGCGATGGCGCCGCCGGCCTCATCATCCAAAAGATGGCTCAGTTCAGCGGTCACTGCGGAGGTTCTTTCGTAATCACAAATCACCACCGCGCGGAGGGTGTCGCCCAGGCTCTCTTTTTCACTCGTGAGAATGGGAATGAGCGCCTGCGCCTTGGCCCGCGAATAGGCGAGGATCCGCGATACCGGCGAAGCACATGACATGGTGCCTGTCTCGGTAATCTGTGTGCCCAGTAGCCGCAGACGGCTAATGGCCTTGTTGGCCAGTTCGTGGTCCGCTTTTTCCTCCGAGCGTCGCAACCCATGCCTGCAGTACCATGAAAGAGTGGGGCCAACACGATGCAGTGGATCCAACCAGTACGCCTGATCGGCGGCCAACTCGACCTCGACGATTAACCCGGGCACATCCGCGGGCAAAAGCTCCCCCCGATCCATGAGGAATAATCGCGACGATATCGCAAATTTGCTGGCTCGTTTCTCAAATTCATCCCACGACCCGGCTTTTCCCATGATAAAATCTCGGGTGGACAAAATTCGCATGGTGAACTCAATCAGCCCTTCGCGCA
This sequence comes from Verrucomicrobiota bacterium, assembly GCA_030747575.1. Taxonomy (GTDB): domain Bacteria; phylum Verrucomicrobiota; class Verrucomicrobiia; order Limisphaerales; family UBA1096; genus UBA1096. The sequence continues at coordinate 2,967 of JASLKI010000295.1, forward strand.
CCGGCAGGCCGTCATCGCCCCTGGGCGGATTGCACAACTCATCCACCAACTCATCCAACGCCTTGGAAGCATCGGCGATAAACTCCAGTTCATCTCCCAGCGGCCGGACCAGATAAGCGAGATCCTGGTACGGGGCGAGGAAGCCGTCCTTCACCACTGCCGGCACCGGCACCTCGTAATCCACCGGCCCAAAATATTCCATGTAACGCCCGACATCCGTGGAGCCAGCCTTCCTGGTGTCCGGCGGCGTGGCGGTAAGGCCCAGCACGATGGGGTTGCCGAGGTACTCGTTCACCGCCGCCAACACGCGCCCCCAATGCCCCATAAGATGATGACACTCATCGAGAATCACCAGGCCCACCTTATTGTTGCGCAGGCGCTCCAACGCTCTCAGGGCGGAGGTGTGCAACACCTTCAACGTGTCGCCTCCCAGCGAAATGTCGTCCCGCATCTTCTTGCGGTAAAAAGCGAGGCGTTCGTTGTAATAATCCGGATTGTTTTCCTGCAGGCTCTTGATCCACACTTGGGCCTCTTCGGGGGTGTTGGCCAATTGCTTCTCGCCTACGAGGAGATTATCCATCCAACACATGATGGCCACTGAATCGAGCGTCTCATCACCTCTCGCGGGCAGTGTGACCGATTGATACGTGAGCGAAGTCAACAAGGCCGGCTGCTCCGGATCGGTGCTGATCCAATGCGCGGGAATTTCCCCGCCCTCTGCGGTAAACAAATCCGTGCGCGCCGCCCATTGCGATTGGATGGCCGTGTTGGGTGATAGCACCAGCGCGGGCTGCCGGATCACCTCCGCCCACAAGTACAACCCCGTGACCGTCTTACCCGATCCCGGCGGAGCCACAATGTACAATTGCTTCTCGCCTGCTTCGATTTGCTCGCGCGCAATTTTGGCCACATCCGTTTGTGACGGACGTAATTCACCGCGAAACTTAATTACTGGAAACACTTTTACCTCAGCGAGTGTTGGTGGTTCGGTGGTGAGCCGTTGCTTTTCCTCTTCCAGCTTCGCCTTTATCTCGGCGAGTGTTGGTGGTTCGGGCGAATGTTCACGCCGCTGCTTGGCCATGCGCTGCGCCCTGCGCTCGGCTTGACGGCGTTTCAAGTCGTCGGATTCACTTCCTTTTTTCGCCTTCACCATCACACAGTAATCGAGTAGATTTAGCGAGTGTGCACCCGGATGGTTTGCATTTGTCGTTGCATTCGCTTGAGTACTTTTTTGCCCGAGGCGCGTTTGGCCAGGTTGGTGTATTCGTCGGGGTCAGACTTGTAATCATACAACTCCACGCCGTGTTTTCCGTCACCCCACTCTGTGTAGCGGTAGCGCTCAGTGCGAATAGTGTGGCCAAGTTGATTGTTTTTTTTGACTCCGGGAATCTTTCCGCGTATTCGCGTCACCGTGAAGGCGGCTTGGCGCACCTTGACCTTGGGGTTGTTCAGCACTGGCATGAGGCTTAAGCCATTGAGGTGATTCGGTTTAGGCAATCCGCAAAGGCCGGCCAGCGTGGGGTAGAGATCGATCAACTCAGCGAGCGAGTCGCTGGCTAGACCGGCGTTTTTCATGCCGGGGACGGAGAGGATGAGTGGAACGCGGGCGCTGCCCTCGAACAGGTCACTCTTCTGCCAAAGACCATGCTGGCCAAG
>JASLKI010000296.1 GCA_030747575.1 Verrucomicrobiota bacterium
TGATGCGCTTGCGGGCGTCGGCCAGCAACGCGGCGTGGCGCGGGAGAATCAAATAGGCGTACGCCTGGTGCTTGTAGCGGCCGACACGCCCGCGCAATTGGTACAGCTCGCTCAGGCCAAACCGGTCGGCGCGGTCGACGATGATCGTGTTGGCGTTGGGGATGTCGAGGCCGCTCTCGATGATGGTTGTTGAGAGCAGGATGTCGGCATCGCCATTAATGAACCGGGTCATCACCTTCTCGAGCGTACCACTGGACATCTGGCCATGGCCGACGGTGAGCCGTGCCTTGGGCACGAGCTTGCGGATGCGATCGGCCATCGTCTCGATCGTCGTCACGCGGTTGTGCAGAAAGAACACCTGCCCGCCTCGGTTGAGCTCTCGCTGGATGGCGTTGCGGAGGGTCGTCTCGTCGAACTCGATAACGGTGGTCTCGATCGGCAGCCGGTCCTGCGGCGGCGTCTCGATGGTGCTCATGTCGCGCGCGCCTGTGAGCGCCATGTGCAGTGTGCGCGGGATCGGCGTCGCGGTGAGCGTGAGCACGTCCACCGTCTGCCGCAGCATCTTAAGTTTCTCCTTGTGCAGCACACCGAAGCGCTGCTCCTCGTCGATGATAACCAAGCCGAGATCCTTGAAGCGGACATTCGGCTGGACGAGCTTGTGCGTGCCGATGACGACGTCCAACGAGCCGGCCGCCAGCGCCGCGATCACGGCGTCGGCCTGTTTTTTTGTGCGGAACCGCGAGAGCAATTCCACCGACACGGGGAACTCTGCCATGCGCTCGACGAACGTGTTGAAATGCTGCTGCGCCAGCACGGTGGTCGGCACCAGCACGGCAACTTGTTTGCCTCCCATCACCGCCTTGAACGCCGCGCGGATGGCCACTTCGGTCTTGCCGAAACCGACGTCGCCGCACACGAGCCGGTCCATCGGCTTGGGCTGCTGCATGTCCCGCTTGGCAGCCTCGATGGCCGTCCACTGGTCCGGTGTTTCCTCGAACGGAAACGCTCCCTCTAACTCCCGCTGCCATGGCGTGTCATCGCCAAACTCGTGCCCCGGTTGAGCCTCGCGCGAGGCCTGCAGCTTGAGCAAATCAGCGGCGACATCAGAGACCGCCTTTTCGGCGTCGGCCTTGGCCTTGGCCCAGCGTTTGCCACCGAGGATGCTCAGCGGCGGCCGTGCCCTGCCGGTCCCGACGTATTTGCTGACGAGGTGCGCCTCGGACACCGGTACATACAGCTTGGGCGAATCCTGCTCCGGGTCGCGCGTGCCGTACTCGATCACGAGGCACTCCTCGCCGCCACTGGATTTTCCCCTGCCGTCTCGCGTCGTGCGCGTCTCGAGCGGCAGGACCTTCAGCCCGAGGTATCGGCCGATGCCGTGTTGCAAATGCACGACGAAGTCGCCCACACTCAAGTCGGTGAAATCGATCTCCAGCGCCGAACGCGTCGCCGCTGCGTGTGGGGACTTGAACCGTCGCGGCCGCTGTGTGCGGATCCGCCCAAAAATCTCCGAGCCTGTGACGACTATCAGCCTGGCCGGCTCGACGAGGAACCCGCGAGATACGCTGCCTAGCATTCGCATCGGCTTGGC
>JASLKI010000297.1 GCA_030747575.1 Verrucomicrobiota bacterium
ACCGGCGATCTTGAGGAGAAATATTTTATTGCCCAGGCCAACCAGCCCATCGACGACAGCGGTAACTTCACAACCGAGCAGGTGGCCTGCAGGTTCCGGGCGGACTTCGTCGACATGCTGCCGAACAAGGTCGATTACATGGACGTGTCGCCCAAGCAGTTGGTGTCCGTGGCGGCCAGTTTGATTCCGTTCCTCGAGCATGACGATGCGAACCGGGCCCTGATGGGGTCGAACATGCAGCGCCAAGCGGTGCCGTTGCTGATCACCGAGTCGCCGTTCGTTGCAACGGGCATGGAAACCAAGGTGGCGAGGGATTCCCACGCGCTGGTCTTGGCTGAGGCAGACGGGGTGGTGGCATCCGTGACCGCGGACGAAATTGTGGTCACCAAGACGGGCAAAATGCCCGAGAACCGGCGCAAGATTAAGCATCGCCCCGATGAGGGGTGCTGGGTCTATTCCATGCGCAAGTATCACCGGTCCAATGCCGGTACCTGTATTAACCAGAAGCCCCTGGTCACCGTTGGGGACAAGGTTAAGAATGGCGACTCGATAGCGGATGGGCCCTGCACAAAAGGTGGCGAACTAGCCATCGGAAAAAATGTGCTGGTCGCTTACATGCCTTGGAACGGCTACAACTTTGAGGATGCGATCTGTATCAGTGAGCGGATCGTCAAGGATGATGTTTTCACGTCAATCCATATTGGTGAGTACGATGTGACCGCCCGCGACACCAAGCTTGGCCCCGAGGAAGTTACCCGGGACATCCCCAACCTTGGGGAGGAGGCCCTGAGCAACCTCGACGTGGACGGTGTGATCCGTGTCGGAGCCGAGGTCGGCCCGGGAGATATTCTGGTGGGCAAAATAACACCTAAGAGCGAGACCGAGTTGGCTCCGGAAGAGCGCCTGCTGAGGGCCATCTTCGGAGAGAAGGCGGCTGATGTGAAAGACTCCTCGCTGAAAGTGCCATCGGGCGTGTCCGGCAAGGTGATGGGCGTGAAAATATCCTCCAAAAAGGAGGGCGACAAGGGACTCAAGACTGCCGCGAGCGAAGCCAAGAAACAGGGCAAGCAGTTGGAGGATGATTTCAAGAAGGATCTTAACAGACTATACGAGCATTTGACCGAGAACCTGAGCAACATCCTTCTGGGCGAGAAAATTCCCTTGGATGTCACGAACTCCGAGACGGGTGATGTCATCATCCCCGCCAACCGAAAAATCACCAAGACACTGCTCCGCAAACTTTCGCAGGTCTATGACCGTATTTCCATTGACCCGTCCCCGATTAAGAACAAGATCCTTGAGATCATCGGTGGCTTTACCAAGAAGTTTGATGACCTGAAGGAGAAGCACAATGCGCAGGCAACTCGCGTAGCCGCCGGTGATGAGATCGACTCGGGTGTGATCAAGTCGGTTCGGGTTTTCATCGCCTCCAAGCGCAAGCTCTCAGTGGGCGACAAGATGGCGGGCCGCCACGGCAACAAGGGTGTTGTCGCCAAGATCATCCCCGAGGAGGATATGCCTCATCTCGCGGATGGAACGCCCGTGGACTTCATCCTCAACCCGCTGGGTGTGCCTTCCCGAATGAATGTCGGGCAGGTGTTCGAATGCCACCTTGGCTGGGCGGCGGAGAAACTCGGGATCAAGTTCGCCACACCGGTTTTTGACGGCATCAAGGAGGATCGGGTCAAGGAATATCTTGAGGAAGCCGGGCTTCCGTCCAACGGAAAAGCACGCCTTTTTGACGGGCAGACCGGGGAACCGTTCGATCAGGAAACGGTTGTTGGGTACACTTACATGCTTAAGCTGGGTCATTTGGTGGCGGACAAGATACATGCCCGCGCCGTGGGCCCGTACTCGCTCGTCACCCAGCAGCCGCTTGGGGGCAAGGCTCAGTACGGTGGCCAGCGTTTTGGTGAGATGGAGGTGTGGGCCTTGGAGGCTTACGGCGCCGCCTACATGTTGCAGGAGCTGCTCACCGTGAAATCCGACGACGTCCAGGGGCGCACCCGGATTTATGAGAGCTTAGTCAAGGGCGACCACGCGCTGGAGGCCGGTGTCCCGGAATCGTTCAACGTCTTGGTCAAGGAAATGCAGTCGCTTGGCCTGAATGTAACTGTGAGTTACACCAATCCTGTGGTCCAGGCCAAGGTGGAAAGTGCCCGCCCACACCTGTTGCTTGGAGAGTAAACCTCACAACGTAAACACTGGAATTTAAAAATGATTAACACAGCAGAATCCTCACAAAACACAGCAGAATCCTCACGAGAGTTGCTCGGGCTCGACAAGGTCAACCATGTGGAGCATGTCGCCATCGCTGTGGCTTCCCCGGAGTCCATCCGGTCGTGGTCCAAGGGTGAGGTCAAGAACCCTGAGACCATCAACTACCGCACATTCAAGCCAGAGAAGGGCGGGCTTTTTTGCGAGCGGATTTTTGGCCCGGTCAAGGATTGGGAATGTTCCTGCGGCAAGTACAAGCGGATCAAGCATCGCGGCGTGGTCTGCGACCGCTGCGGCGTGGAAGTGACCCAGGCGCGCGTCCGGCGCGAGCGCATGGGCCACATCGAGTTGTCGGTGCCGGTGACCCATATCTGGTTTTTCAAGTGCATGCCCTCCCGCATCGGGTTGGTGATGGATGTCACCGCCCGCAACCTTGAGAGGGTTATCTACTACGAGGATTATCTCGTGATAGATCCCGGCGAAACGCCGCTGGAAAAAAACCAGCTCCTCACGGAAATGGAGTATCGCGATGCCAAGGAAACCTACGGGCCGGAAGCGTTTGTGGCCAAGATCGGTGCCGAGGGGGTTTACGACGCCTTGGCCGCCATCGACCTCGATGAGGGTGTTGAACGCCTGCAGTTCGCCATGACCCAGACGCGCAGCAAGCAGATTCGCAAGAAATTGGCCAAGCGCATCAAGATTTATCAGGGCTTCCTTAAGTCCAAGAGTCGACCCGAGTGGATGGTGCTGACGGTGCTGCCGGTGATTCCGCCGGATCTGCGCCCCTTGGTTCCGCTTGAGGGCGGCCGTTTTGCCACGTCCGACCTGAACGATCTCTATCGCCGCGTCATCAACCGCAACAACCGGCTGAAGAACCTTTTGGCGCTCAAGACCCCAGAGGTCATCATCCGGAACGAGAAACGCATGTTGCAGGAAGCGGTCGATGCGCTGTTTGACAACGGTCGTCATGGTCGCCCCGTGACGGGTGCCGGCAATCGTGCTCTCAAGTCGTTGAGTGACATGCTGAAGGGCAAGAGCGGGCGTTTCCGGCAAAACCTGCTTGGAAAACGCGTGGACTACTCCGGCCGTTCGGTGATCGTTATCGGCCCGGAACTCAAACTTCATCAGTGCGGTCTCCCAAAGAAAATGGCGCTGGTATTGTTCGAGCCATTCATCATCCGGCGGCTCAAGGATCTGGGCTACGTGCACACCGTTCGTTCCGCCAAGAAATTGATCGAGCGCCAGACTCCCGAGGTTTGGGACGTGCTCGAAGAGGTGACTAGGGAGCACCCCATCTTGTTGAACCGCGCGCCGACCCTTCACCGTCTTTCAATTCAGGCGTTCGAGCCAACTTTGATCGAGGGCGAGGCCATTCGGCTTCATCCGCTGACCTGTAGCGCCTACAACGCGGACTTTGATGGTGACCAAATGGCGGTGCACGTGCCCCTATCAGTCGAGGCCCAATTGGAGGCGCGCTACCTGATGATGGCGACCAACAACATCTTTTCGCCTTCAAGCGGAAAGCCGATCATCACTCCGTCCCAGGATATTGCCTTGGGCTGTTATTACTTTACGGCCAAGCCGCGCAATGTGGTTCGCAAAAAACAAAAAGTGTTGCGCTTGTTTGGATCTAAGCAGGAGGTCTTGTTCGCGTACGACGACGGCGAGATGAAGATTCACGATGTGATTCGCTTGGCCAACCCCGACCTTGGGAAGGACTCTCCGTACGGGGACAAGGAAAAGAATGTCATCGAGACCACTGTTGGCCGGGTTGTTTTCAGCGAAATCTGGCCGGATAAGATTGGGTTCCCAAATATAATTGTGAACAAGGGTGCGCTTGGGGACATCATCTGGAATTGCTATCGCCAATGCGGTCAGGACGAAACGGTTCGCGTGCTTGATGATCTCAAGCAGCTTGGCTTTGCGGCCGCGACCAAGTCTGGCCTCTCCATGGGGATGCATGACATGATCATTCCAAAGGAAAAAGCCAAGGAGATAGAGAAGGCTGAGAAACAAATTGTCGATGTGGACAAGCAATACCGCCGGGGTGTCATCACACCTGGCGAGCGGTACAACAAGATCATCGATATTTGGACCCATTGCACCGACCAGATTGCGGACGTGATGCTGCAGGTGCTGGATCACAACAATGGGAGCGATCAGTTCAATCCGATTTGGTTGATGGTTGACTCAGGTGCCCGTGGCAACCGCCAGCAGGTTCGCCAGTTGTCCGGCTTGCGTGGCCTTATGGCCAAGCCGTCGGGGGATATTATTGAAAAACCAATCTTGGCCAATTTCCGGGAGGGGTTGACCGTGTTGGACTACTTCATCTCGACTCATGGCGCGAGAAAGGGCTTGGCGGACACTGCGCTCAAGACTGCCGACTCCGGATACTTGACCCGGAAACTGGTGGATGTGTCCCAGGACATTGTCATCAGGGAGTTGGACTGCGGAACCATTAACGGTATTTGGCGCTTGGCTATCTATGAGGGAGAGGACGAGGTCGTCCAACTCAAGGATCGCTTGGTTGGCCGGGTAGCCGCTGAGGACATCATCAACCCGGTGAACCCGGACGAATACCTTTGCGAAGCCGGTCAGGTTATTGACGAGGCTCACGCCTCCACTATTGACGATGCAGGCGTCGAACGGGTCAAACTCCGCTCGGTGCTGACGTGTGGAGCCAAGCGTGGTGTTTGCCAGAAATGCTACGGCATCAACCTTGCCAGCGGAGTCATGGCTGAAATGGGCGAGGCCGTGGGCATCATTGCCGCCCAGTCCATCGGTGAGCCTGGCACTCAGTTGACGATGCGCACCTTCCATATCGGCGGAACCGCCTCGGCAGTGTTTAAGCAGCCCCAAATCGAGGCACGCACCGACGGTGTCCTTAAGCTTCAGGATATTCGGCGTGTGGAGTTGGAGGACGGAAACAGTATCGTCCTCAACAAGAACGGAATCGTTCAGATTTTGGATGAGAAAGACGGCCGTGAACTGGAGACGTACACCGTGGTTATCGGTTCAGTCATCGCTTTTCCCGAGGGCGCCAAGGTCAAGAAGGGAGATGTGCTTGTTCGGTGGGATCCCTACAACGCTCCGATTATCACCGAGAAACCGGGTAAGATTAAGTTTCACGACATCATCGACGGAGTAACCATCAAGCACGAGGACGACGAGGCCACTGGCCAAAAATCTCTAGTTGTCATCGATTACAAGGAGGATTTGCATCCCCAGGTGATCGTCGTGAACGCGAAGGGTGAGGCCATCGCCAATTATCCGATTCCCTCCGGGGCTCACATTGTCGTTGAAGAGGGAGACGCGATTGTCGCCGGAAGCCTGATCGCTAAGACTCCCCGACAGGCGGCCAAGACCAGGGATATCACCGGTGGTCTGCCGCGTGTTGCAGAGTTGTTCGAGGCTCGCATACCGAAGGACGGCTCGGAGATCTCCAAGATCGATGGTGTTGTGGACTTTGGTGCGACGGTTCGCGGCAAACGCTCGATCATCATTCGCGACGTGGAGTCCGGCGAGGAGGAGGAGCATCTCATCCCGATCGGCAAACATGTCATCGTGTTCAAGGGGGACTTGCTGAAGAAAGGCCAGCAGTTGACCGAGGGTCCTGTTAATCCGCATGAGATTCTTGAAGTTTGCGGTCCGGAAGCACTGCAGGATCATCTGGTGAACGAGGTACAGGAGGTATACCGACTTCAGGGCGTGACAATCAACGACAAGCACATTGAGACCATCTCACGGCAGATGATGCGTAAAGTCCGCATCACCGAAGCGGGAGATACCACCTTCCTTTGGGGGGAGCAAGTTGAGAAACTTACCTTCGAGGAGGAAAACGAGAAGATCGAAAAAATGGGAGGCCAACCCGCCGAGGGTCAGCCCGTGTTGCTTGGTATCACCAAGGCATCACTGGAGACAGAGAGTTTCCTGAGTGCCGCCTCTTTTCAGGATACCACTCGTGTGCTTACAGATGCCGCCACGCTTGGAAAAGTGGACACTCTTCGCGGCTTCAAGGAAAACGTCATCATGGGGCATATCGTTCCCGCGGGAACCGGTTCCGACCTGCACCGCAACGTAAGGTTGAAGCCAATGACCGAGGAGATCGCCGAGGCTCCGAGTGAGGAAGAGGAGGAGGAAGAACGCATTTTCGACAATCCTCTCCTCGGATGACCCAGGGCGGACAAAATAGTCTGGAAAATGTTCAAAATACCTGTTGCATAGGAACTGGTTTTTGGTACTCTCCGCGCCCCTTCGAGCGGGATTAGCAATTAAAAGCCGTAGTTTAAAGATTTTTTAATGCCGACAATTAACCAATTGGTCCGAAAAGGCCGGGTAAAGGTAAAAGCCAAAACAGCCTCCCCGGCTTTGGAGAACTGCCCGTTTAAGCGGGGAGTTTGTCTGCAGGTGTACACTCGGACCCCGAAGAAGCCGAACTCCGCCATGCGGAAGGTCGCCAAGGTGCGCCTGACCAACGGGTTCGAGGTCATTGCCTATATCCCGGATGAGGGCCACACGTTGCAGGAGCATTCCATTGTCCTGATTCGGGGCGGACGGGTGAAGGATCTTCCCGGTGTTCGTTACCACATCGTTCGTGGTGCCTTGGATGCCACCGGTGTGGAGAAGCGCCGGCGCAGTCGGTCCAAGTACGGAGTCAAGCGCCCGAAGGCCGCAAAGAAAAAGTAGTCGTAAAGACAGAGATTTTTACCAGACATGGCACGCCGTCGAAGAGCAGAAAAGCGCGAAGTAACACCGGACTCCCGTTACGGGAGCAAGACCGTCACCTTGTTGGTTAATTTTACTATGCGCCAGGGCAAGAAAAGCGTGGCGGAAAAAATTATTTACGGAGCATTTGACAAGTTGGCTGCGGAAAAGCAGGGGAGCGATCCCTTGGAAATCCTGGAGCGAGCCGTGAGCAATGCCCGGCCACGACTCGAGGTCAAGTCGCGGCGTGTCGGTGGGGCAACCTACCAGATTCCGCTCGAGATCACCACAAGCCGGCAGACGGCATTGGCATTGCGCTGGATGGTGAGTTTTTCGCAGGCCCGCAAGGGAGTGCCCATGAAGGATGCCTTGGCCACTGAAATCAGGGACGCCAGTGAAGGTCAGGGTAGTTGCATCCGCAAGAGGGACGAGATGCACAAAATGGCCCAGGCCAACAAGGCCTTCTCGCACTTCCGCTGGTAGGGAAGAAGAGTTCGGCTTGGTTAGGTTGCCCGCATCCAACGGTTTATACGTGGATGAGACGATCTCTGAAATAGCTTGGGTTTTTTGAATGGTTTTGCTGGTTTTTTTAGCGACAACAATAAATGACTGCCACATTGGAACAGAAAGAGAACATCAATTCGCCTGACCGGGAGTATACGCTTGAGCGGACTCGCAATATTGGTATCGCTGCCCATATTGATGCCGGCAAAACCACGACAACGGAACGCATTCTTTTCTACACCGGTTTTATGCACAAGATCGGCGAGGTTCACGACGGAAACACTGTCACGGACTGGATGGAGCAGGAACGCGAACGCGGCATCACCATCACTTCGGCTGCCACCACCTGTTTTTGGAAGCAGAAGGATGACGGCTTGGCCAAGTTGTTCACGGAGATCGATAATCGCATCAACATCATCGACACCCCCGGCCACGTGGATTTCACCGCAGAGGTTGAGCGATCCATGCGTGTGCTCGACGGTGCCGTGGCTGTTTTTTGCGGTGTGGCAGGCGTGCAGCCCCAGTCCGAAACCGTCTGGCGGCAAGCCAGCAAATACAACGTTCCCCGGATTGCGTTCATCAACAAGATGGATCGCACCGGTGCCGACTTTAACAAGGCCGTCAACGATCTGCGCACCAAGTTCGGTGCCGAGGCTCACCCGGTTGGCATTCCGATTGGTGCGGAAGATAAACTCAGCGGCGTGATCGACGTCGTGAATCAAAAAGCTATTGTTTACAATCCCGCCGACGAAACCGGTGTCAAGTACGACATCACAGATATTCCCGCCGACCTCAAGGACGAAGCCGGGATGGCTTTGGAACAGCTTATTGACGCCGTATCCAACCTCGACGATGAGGTGGCCGAGATGGTGCTCGAGGACAAGGAGATAACCCCGGAGATACTAAAGAAGGCCATTCGGCGGTTGACCTGCGGCTTGAAAATAGTACCCGTCATTGGTGGGTCAGCCTTCAAAAACAAGGGCGTGCAACCGCTAATGGATGCCGTTGTGGACTACCTGCCATCTCCGGTCGAGGTTTCCGCCGCTACAGCGGTTGAGGCGGATGACGAAACCACTGAGGTTACCGTTGAGCCCGATGATAACGGCCCGTTTTGTTCGCTGGCTTTCAAATTGTGGACCGACCCATTCGTTGGCAAGCTGGTTTTTATCCGCGTTTACTCAGGGCATCTCAAGAAGGGCGACACCATTTACAATCCGCGCACGCGCAAGCGCGACCGCGTCAGCCGCTTGATAATGTTGCAGGCTGACAAGCGCACCGATGTGAATGCCGTGTACTCCGGGGACATCGCCGCCATCGTGGGACTTCGTAACGTCACCACCGGCGACACCTTGAGTGACAAGGAACTGGACGTGATGCTTGAGCCTCCGACCTTCCCTGAGCCCGTCATCTCGATGTCCGTCGAGCCCAATTCAAACGCTGATCGCGACAAAATGTCCGAGGCGTTACAGCGGTTGTCCGAGGAGGATCCCACGTTCCGCGTCTTCACCGACGACGAAACCGGGCAGTTGATCATCGCTGGCATGGGTGAGCTGCACCTGGACATCATCCGTGACCGCCTGCTGCGTGAGTTCAAGGTGGAGGCCACTGTCGGAGTGCCTCAGATTTCCTACCGCGAAGCCATCACTCTTGCCGCCGAGGGCGAGGGCAAGTTCATCCGCCAATCCGGCGGTCGCGGCCAGTACGGCCACGCCATTATAAATATTGAACCCAACGAACGCGGCAAGGGCATCGAGGTCGAGAACAAGATCGTCGGCGGTGTTATTCCCAAGGAGTACCACTCCGCGGTGGATGCCGGCATTCGGGAAGCTATCGCCAGCGGCGTGTTGGCTGGTTACCCGATGGTCGATGTCAGGGTGGAGGTCGTTGACGGCTCATACCACGAGGTCGACTCGAATGAGTTGGCGTTCAAGATGGCCGGCATCTTTGCCTTCAAGGAGGCCTGCAAAAAGGCGAAGCTTATTCTGCTCGAGCCGGTCATGAAAGTGGAGGTGCTCACGCCCGATGAATATCAGGGCGACGTGATGGGTGACTTGAACCGGCGCCGAGGAAAGATCCTCGGCATGGAGACCGACGACAAGCAACTCTGCACCGTGGCGTGCGAAGTGCCGCTGGCTGAGATGTTCGGTTACGCGACGGCTGTCCGCTCACTGTCCCGGGGCCGCGCCTCCTACTCGATGGAGCCATTTAGTTTTGAGCAAGTGCCGAACAGTATCGCCGAGGAAATTGTCAGCGGCAGCAGCAGGAAGCCGGCGCGCACCTAAAGAATACAGTCATGGCAAAAAACCGCATAAGAATTCGCCTCAAGGCATACGATCACAGGGTGATCGACCAGTCGGCCGGGGATATCGTCGAGACGGTCAAGCGCACCGGTGCACTTGTCGCTGGCCCGATCCCGTTGCCCACTCGGGTCGAGCGTTTCACTGTGGGCCGCTCCCCTCACGTCGACAAGAAAGCGCAGGAAACGTTTGAGCAGCGCACCCACAAGCGGTTGATCGATATTATGGAACCCACTGCCAAGACAGTGGATGAATTGAAAAAGTTGAACCTGCCCGCAGGCGTCGACATCACCATCAAAATTTAAGCAACCATGGTTGGATTGTTAGGAAAAAAATTGGGCCAAACACGGGTTTACACCGAGGACGGCAGATCCGTGAGCGTCACCATCGTGCAGGCTGGCCCCAACCAGGTGCTGCAACGCAAGACCACCGACAGGGACGGCTACGAGTCCGTTCAGCTTGGCTTCGACGGGCAAAAGGAACATCGGTTGAGCTTGGCCAAGCGCGGCCATCTCAAGGCACATAACGGCGAGGAAAACTACAAGGCGCGTTCACCCGGCCGCACAGTCAAGGGCAAGGCTCGCTTGGCAAACCGCAAGGCTTGGGACGCTCGCGCCATCACCCCGATTCGCCGCATCAAGGAATTTCGTGATTTCTCTCTCGACGTCAACCCCGGCGACTCGATCGGTGCTGATGTGTTCGAGACCGGCGATTACGTCGACGTGATCGGCAAGACCAAGGGCCGCGGTTTTCAGGGCGTGGTCAAGCGCTGGAACTTCGGCGGCGGTCGTGGCTCGCACGGTTCCGGCGGGTGGCGGCGCCGACCCGGCTCCATCGGGGCAGGGTCAACACCCGGCCATGTCATCAAGGGCAAACAGATGCCCGGACACATGGGGCAGGCCAGCCGCACGGTTCAAAACCTCGAGATCATTCAGGTGCAGGCCGACGATAACCTGCTGCTCGTCAAGGGAGCCATCCCCGGCGCCAACGGCGACTACGTCGTCATTCGCGAGTCCAAGAAAAAGCCGAAGAAAACCAAGTAAGAGGCAGCGGAGGATTTAAAAATGAAAGTAGCAATCAAGGACACCAACGGCGCGGACAAGGGCGAGCAGAAGGCCAAGTTCACATTTGTGGATGACGACAAGGGCAACCAAGCTGTCCACGAGGCGGTTGTCGCCTATAACGCTGCGCAGCGCTCCGGCAACGCCTGCACCAAGACGGTCGCCGAGGTCGCTGGCACCGGCGCAAAACCGTGGCGCCAAAAAGGCACCGGCCGCGCACGCGTCGGTTACAAGCGCAATCCCATCTGGCGTGGCGGCGGCGTGGCGCACGGCCCCAAGCCACGCGTTTACATCAAGAAACTCAACAAGAAGGTTCGCGATCTCGCCGTGCGCAAGGCGTTCACCGAGCGCGTCAAGGACGGCCAGGTCGTCATTCTCGACGGCTTGAAACTCGACAAGCCGGCCACTGCAGAACTGGCAAAGACCCTAAATGCGTTGGGCATCGATCCAAGGAAACCGGTCACTGCCAAGTTCAAGAGCGCCGTGCTGGTCACCGGTGAGGCTGACAATAACATCGCCCTGTCCGCACGCAACATCGCGCGCGTTCGCTCCACCACAAGCGACACGCTGACCACCTACGAGATTCTCTGGCCCGATGTCCTGGTTTTTACCACGGACGGCTACGAGAAATTTGAAGAACGCCTCAACAATTAATCCAGCATGAGCCCCTTTGATGTAATCAAGACCGTGCGCCTGACCGAGAAGGTCATGGCCGTCCAGGAGCGCAACGACGCAACTGCCGAGCGACTGGACAAGGAGACCCGACAGCAGATTCACCTCGTTGCCGACCCGCGGGCCACCAAGAACGACATTCGTGATGCCGTGCAAACTTTGTTCTCGGTCAAGGTCGATCGAGTGAATACTATGAACGTAACCGGTCGCCTGCGCCGCAAGCGCACCCGCCACGAGGGTCGCACAGCGCGCTGGAAAAAAGCCATCGTCACCCTTAAGGTCGGCGACCAAATCACGCTCACTTAGCTCGATCGCGTAAAAAATTTGCCAAGTGGGAACCGTTGCCGGTTCCCACTTTTTTGTGTCACACTTGGCCAGGTTATTGGCCAATTTCGTCATCCTAGGCTGTGAATGCCATTGACACTGGTCGGGCCGCTACATAGAAATTGCGGTGTTCCCCACCAGGCTGCGCTTGGCGGATTAACGCACATATAATATGAAAAAAACAATGGCATGCGTGGCGGCTGGATTGCTCCTCGCCGGTGCGGCGACCGAACCTTCGGCAACCGCTGCGAAGAAAAAAAACAAGGGTTCTGTGAAAAAAGAAGCATTCGGGAAAACCAAGGGCGGCAAAGCAGTCGAAGCCTACACGC
>JASLKI010000298.1 GCA_030747575.1 Verrucomicrobiota bacterium
ACATCCCACTCGAAGCCTGCGGCGGCTGCATCCCGTGCCACAAGGTCGATTCGGGTAACTTCCCCGATCTCGACTTTGTCCGGCCGGAGAAAAAATCGCGCATCATCAGCATCGAGCAAATCCGGAATCTCACCCGCAAGGTGTCGCTCAAGCCAACCGAGGGACGCTATAAGGTGGCGATCATCACCGGCGCCGACCGCATGCCCGGCCCCACCTTCAACGCCTTCCTCAAGACGCTGGAGGAGCCGCCGGAACGCACGGTGTTCATCCTGTTAACTGCTCACCCGGATCGACTCGGGGAGACGGTTCGCTCCCGTTGCATGCGGGTGAACTTCGGGGGAGAGGCCGACGTGCAACTCAATGCCAACGACTCGGCTTGGCTTAAGTCGTTTGTCGGCATGAGCGCCGAGGCCGATGCGGGGCTGATGGGGCGCTATCGGTTGCTCGGCAACCTGATGGAACACTTGGCGGCCAAGCGCGACACCATCGAGGAAATCCAGGAGGAAGTGTCGCCGCTGAACCGGTACGCCGACCTCGAGCCGGTGCTCCGGGAGAAATTGAAGGAGGAACTCAAGGCGTCGATCGAGGCGGAGTACCGGCGGCAACGCGGGCAGTTTTTGACCGGGCTCCAGTGGTGGCTGCGCGACGTGTGGCTGGCGGCGCTCCGGCAAGGCCGGGAGCTGCTGCATTTTCAGGATTGGGCCGACACCTCGGAGACCGTCGGCCACCGGTTGACCCCCGGGCAGGCGCTCGAGAACCTGCAATCGATCGAGGCGACACAGCGGCTGCTCGAGACGACCAACGTGCAGGAGGCGCTCGCGCTCGAGGTTGGCCTGCTCAAGCTCAAACTCTGATCGGCACGATGCTCGCCGACACTCCAGGGCAAAAGGATCGCGTCTTTTTGATCCTCACAGGCGTCTGGCTTTTCACCGCGCTGGCCCTCTTCGGCAACCCGGTCATTCTCGATTATCTGCACCCGCCCAAGAGCGTGATTTTGCCCAGAGAGAGTCCGTCGAACGTCCTCCCGTACCTAGGCATCCTCGTCGTGCTGGGGCTGGCATGCGTGCTCGGTTTTTCGCGCTTGCCCAAGCCAAAGCTGCGTTTACCGGCGGGAGTGCCTAAATGGCTCGCATGGCTGCCTGCCGCCTGGCTGGGATGGCAGTTGCTGTCGTTTTTGCAGACGGAAAACCAAGCGATGTCGCAAGCAACAGTGATCCATTTTGCCTCGTGCCTCGCGGTGTTTTATCTGGGGCTGTTCGTGCTGGGCCGGATGCGCCAGGCCAAACTGGCGCTTTGGGGGGCGGCTCTTGGCTTGATACTGAACCTTGAGGATGCCCGCATCGAGAAGTTCGGCGGCCTCGAGCAAACGCGCAACAACATCATCGAACAAATCGAGTCCGGCAAACTTGACCTGCCAACGCTGCCGGCCAAGGCGCGGGACGAGGGGAAAACCATTCCGCCGGAAATCGAAAAACAGATCGCCACCCTGCCGCCCGGAACGGCAGCCAAAGTACGTCAGCTTCCGATCGAGCTGGTCAAGCGCATGTACAGCACGCGGCTTTACGGATACATGTTTTACCCGAACGCCCTGGCCGGAGTAATCCTGCTGCTGCTGCCGGTGTCGCTCACACTGCTGCTTGGCCAAGGGCGATGGCGGTTGCCCCGCGCCGTGCTTGCGCTTGGCCTGGGGGCGCTCGGCTTAGCCTGCCTTTATTGGTCCGGCTCGAAGGCGGGTTGGCTGATCGCACTGGCTTTGCTCGGCGCCTGGTTTCTGCATTTGCCGGTGTCGAGCAAACTGAAACTGGGCTTGGCTAGCACGGCAATGGTGCTGGGCTTGGCCGGATTTGCCGTGAAGTACGCCGACTATTTTGACCGAGGGGCGACGAGTGTCGGGGCGCGGTTTGGCTACTGGCGTGCCGCTGCGCAGACAGCAATGGAGGAGCCGCTACTGGGCACAGGGCCGGGGACGTTTCAAATAGCGTACAAGCGTCACCGCGAGGCCATGAAAAAGAAGGAGGACGCCCGCGGGGCCAGCGGCAGCAAACGCCACGGGGCCGAGCCGACACGGCTGGCGCACAACGACTATTTGCAACAGGCGAGCGACTCCGGCTGGCCCGGCTTTGCGCTGTACGCGGCGTTCTTCGGTGGAGCGGCGTGGGTGCTGGCCCGGCGGCGGTTGGACGATCCGCTGCTGATCGCCGTGCGGCTTGGGCTACTGGCCTGGGTGCTGCAGGGGTTCGTTGAGTTCGGGCTGTACATCCCGGCGCTGGCTTGGCCGGCTTGGCTGATGCTGGGCTGGCTGCTGGCTTCGCCGACAAATCAGTTCGACAAAAGCGCGGCGACTGAATAATAATCCGCGCGTACATGAAGGTACTGTTCCTCAACGGCCCCAACCTAAACCTGCTGGGCCAACGCGAACCGGAGATTTACGGCAGCATGACGCTGTCGGACATTGAGGATATGGTTCGTGAACATGGCGAGCGGCATGGCGTCGAGGTGGTGTTTCACCAATCCAACCACGAGGGCGAACTGGTGACGCAGGTGCAGCAGTCGGTCGGCGACTACGACTACGTGATCCTCAACGCGGCGGCGTACACCCACTCGAGCATCGGGCTCAAGGACGCCATCGTCGGCGCGGGCGTGAAAGCGATCGAGATACACCTTACCAACATCCACGCCCGCGAGTCGTACCGACAAACATCGATCATCGCCCAGTCCTGCATCGGCAGCATTAACGGCTTCGAGGCTGGGTCGTACATCCTCGGCCTCGAGGCGGCGATCCTGCACAACAACGCCAACGACTGACTCTTTAATGCGAATCCCCCGGACACTCACACGGCCGCTCACACTCGGGCTGGCGTTGCTCGCCGGCTTAGCGTCGGGCTGCGTCAACAAACAGAGGATGACCGAACCGGCGCGGAGTGTCGGCGAGCAATTGCTGCTCAGCACGGCCATCGACCGGGCTCTCTCAGAATTGGATATGGAGGCCATCCGCCGCCTACAAGGGATCAAGGTATACCTATCGGAGAAATACCTCAAAACGATCGATCAGGAATATCTGATCGGCTCCCTCCGTGACCTTCTCTTCTCCAATGGCGTGCTGGTGGTTGATGTGGTCGATCATGCAGAGATGATCATTGAGGTTCGAAGCGGGGCCAGTTCGCTTGATACCGCTGCGGTTACTTTTGGTATTGCTGAAGACCAAGCAATCCCCAATCCAATTTCTGGGGCTCCAGTAGCACTTCCTGAATTGGCATTTTTCAAAAAGCAGAACAACTTTTCGGTAACCAAGGTCTCCCTAGTGGCCTATCGAGCTAACACCCGTGAACACGTGTTTTCCTCGAGAACTTTACTAGGTGGAGCTTATGACAAGCATTTTCAACTACTTGGGCTAATTAGAGTCCGCTTTACAGATGTTTCGGAACTGAAAACCATCAAAAGTCGGAAACAATCTACTCTATCAATGCCATTAATACCATCAATACCAAGAGCTCTAAAGCCGCCATTTGCTCGCTAAAGTAATAAGCTCAACCCTTCCCCACTGATTAGGGATAACCCCATCAACTCGAGCAAGTACAAGATCTTTTTCAAAATCGCATTGACGCCGGGGCAAACGCCGGTAGCATGCGCGACCCGATTTCCGGGACTCAACCGAAAACATTTTCTTTTTAACTATGGCAGTAAAAGTAGCAATCAACGGATTCGGCCGCATCGGCCGATTGGCTTATCGTGCAATGGTGGAACAGGGTCTCGTCGGCGACGCGATCGACGTGGTGGCCGTGGGCGACATCGTCCCGGCGGACAACCTCGCCTACCTCGTGAAATACGACTCCACCCAGGGCACCTTCCCCGGGGAAGTCACTCACAGCGGGGATGACACCATCATCGTCGATGGCGCCGAAATCAAGGTCGTCAGCGCCCGCGAGCCAAGCGGCCTGCCGTGGAAGGAACTGGGAGTGGATGTTGTGATCGAGTCGACCGGCCTGTTTACCGCCGCCGAGAAAGCTAAGGGCCACATCGAGGCCGGAGCAAAAAAAGTGATCATCTCCGCGCCGGCCAAGGGCGAGGACCTCACCGTCGTGATGGGCGTCAATGACAATCTTTACGACGCAGCCAACCACCACATCGTCTCCAACGCCTCCTGCACCACCAACTGCCTCGCGCCGGTCGTGCATGTGCTGCTGAAGGAGGGCTTCGGCATCGCCGAGGGGTTGATGACCACCATCCACGCCTACACCGCCACGCAGAAAACCGTCGACGGCCCAAGCCGCAAGGCATGGCGCGACGGCCGCGCCGCCGCCACCAACATCATCCCGGCCAGCACCGGCGCCGCCAAGGCGGTGAGCCTCGTCTGCCCGGAGGTCAAGGGCAAGTTGAGCGGTATGGCGTTCCGCGTGCCGACCCCGCCCACTTCGGTCGTAGATCTGACCTTCAAGACCGAGAAGGGTACCAGCTACGACGAAATCTCCGCTGCGATGAAAAACGCTAGCGAGACATATCTGAAAAACATTCTTGCTTACACCGAGGATGCCGTCGTGAGTACTGATTTCATCCACTGCGCCGACTCGAGTATTTACGACCAGGGCGCCGGCATGGAGTTGAACGAAAACTTCTTCAAGCTCGTAAGCTGGTACGACAACGAGTGGGGCTACTCCAACCGAGTCGGCGACCTGCTCAAGCTGATGATCGAAAAGGGCCTATAAG
>JASLKI010000299.1 GCA_030747575.1 Verrucomicrobiota bacterium
GTCATTTTCAGCTCATAAACCGGCTCAGAGGGGATACGGTTATTGAAAACCTGATGCAGTCTCTTGAGTGAATAGTGATAGCGCTTCAAGCGCTGGACACATTCTTCCACAGGTAGCCCCGGGCGTTGCGCCTCATCAAACGTGCAGAGACCTGCAAGCGGCGGCAGTTTGCCGGCTGAGTGTTGCGTTGTCATGGGGTTGAAACACGGTAGAACTGCTGTCCTTCGCCACTGTTCGGCGAGACGACGAACTCAACAACTTTCGTTTTTGTTACGAATTCATTTACCTGTAGTTTTCTCCACTTCCCTGAGGCGAGGTTGTCGCTGGTATGAAGGGAATACGTGTTGCCGGGAAGCCCGAGGAAGCGGATGGCCATCCTTCCACCTGTAAGGCTTAATTGGGTGGATAGAAACAGAATATCACCTGGGGTGCCGCCGGGCACGAGGCTTGCGCGCCAGTTGGCTGGGTCGCCCTCATTGGCCAGTTGGGACACGAGCTCGAGCGACGAGCCGACGCCGTCCGCCTCGCTTGGCCAAGGGCTGTCGGCGGAGTAATTGACCGAGAAAACGACCTGGCCGTCGAGATCGAGCAGGCGAAGTTCCTCGCCGGAGTTGGAGAGGCTGCCGCCGTAGGTGCCGAGAATGGGTGCGTCCGGGTATTTCGCGATAAACGCCGCCGGGTCGTCGTTGGGGATGAGGACACCGGAATCCCACGGTGCCAGCGTCCCTTCGTCGAAAGTAAACTGGACGCCGGAGAAACTAGCGCCCGCCAAGTCAAGAGGAGCGCCGCTGACGTTTTTCAACTCGATGAACTCGAACGTTTTTCCGTCCGTCGGATTATACATCAGCTCCGTGACCTTGAGCGCTGCTGAGGGGGAAATAACAATCGACGCAGTGGCTGGCGCACTCCAGGTTTCGCCGCTTTTTGCGCGGACGGTGATGGTGGATGTCTTGTCGATGGTGACCGGTATGCCGGATGCGTCCAGGGCGGAAGCGACAAAATTGAAGCTCAGATCCTTGTCGGATCTGGAGCCACGATGAACCTCGACGGCGAAGACATTTTTGCCCGTCTTAAACTTGGGAACTTCAACGAAGTAGGGGAAAAAGATGCGGCTGTTCTTGCTGGAGTTTCGTGTAATAGAGTAAGTGGCATAACGAATCGTTCCCTGTTTCATGTTGCTTCGGAACAACTCCTGTCCGTTCAGGTAAACAGCGGCACCGTCATCTCGCAACAACTTGATAAGCAGTGACTTGTCGGTCGATTCGCCCATCTGGAACTCCTTCCGGAAATAGATGGTTGTGTGGAATTTCGAGCTGGGCTCTGAACCGCGATGAACTGCGGTGGCCTCGTCGCCGTCGCCATAGCCAAGCTCGGCCTTGCCGCTTTTCCATTCACTGTCGTCGTACTCGATAGCGGTCCAATCGACCCTGTCGAGCTTGCTTCCCGTGTCGAGGTACTTCCACTCGGAGTTTATCGGGATGATCGGTTCAGTTTCCGCTTGGCCAAGCCGGGTGGCTCTTGGATTGATATCGCCGTTTGACATGCGCGGATCCGTGCCGTCAGTCGTGTAGTACACCTCGTCGCTTTGTGCGCTGACGCCAAGTTTGAAGCCGGGGAGAGCTGCCCCTTCAGTCATGCTCAGCAAGGGAGATGGGATGGAATCAAACTGGGTGTCCATCCAGTTCAACCGTTGGGAAATCCAGGTCTTTAACTGGCCGATTTCCGTCTTGAAGCCGGTCTTTGAGTTTACCAGGCGCCACTTGGTGAAGTTGCGCTGCGCTGCCTCATCAAGTAGTTCCTCCCATTCGTCTATAATGGTAAATATGTTTTTCTCGGTCATTACATTGCCTCGCACCTCACCCCAGCGCTGGGCGTAGAGTTCCTTGAACGCTTTGTTGCTCATGACACGCGACCACCACCCGTATCTATAAGAGCCAGACCAGCCGACGGGGTTCGCAGCCCGCCCGTCATCGTCGCAGCCCATCGTGCGGTCAAAGTCCCACACAGGGCCGTACTCGATGCGCTTGTTGCGGTCCTTGAAAAAATAAGTGCTCAACCGGAGGCCGTCAGGGTTTTTGGTGAACTCGTTGAGCATGTGGTGGTCGATCCACGACAGCGGGTCGATGTAGTCTCGGTACTTTGTCGTGTGGCTTAAAGTCTTGTACATCGCGTTAAGATAGGCGCGTGCATAGCCGCTTTGTTTGGAGGTAATGTCATCCTCCTTGGGTTCCAGCCACTTGATGCTCTGCCCTCCAGCGCTAAATCCGGAGTCCCCGGGGTCGGGTCGGTCGACTTTAAAGATGTACCCCCCGGTAATTTCAGGCTCGGAATTGTCATCCGGGGCGATGCGGGTGATGTTCACCCGGTTTTTGTCTCGCTTGATTTTTTCCATAAACGTGTAAACGCCCACGTAATCGTTGTAGCTCAGGGCTCCGCCGTTCGTATTGACGAACACCTCGCAAAACCGAGTTCTGACGGCATACCTGCCAATCTGGTTGCTGAGCTCATAAACCAATGCATTGCGAATAAGCGCACGGTCGAAATTATAGGGAGCATATAAAATCCAGTCCGATTCCTCCGGCAAACCAAACGGGGAGATGTCCCTGTCATCCCCAAAGTCGTCACGAGCCTCTACGGCGAACGCTTTCTTGGCGCGATTTAGCGAGCTTGAACCCCGTATCCTGATTCCAACGCGGGTGTCGAGAGTCGGGCCGTCCATCAACTTGGTGCGGCCATCTCCGTTGGGTTCGTAAATGGACATGTGGGCATTCTTGTAGGGATCGGCCGGGATGGTACCTCCCTTAAAGTTTTCGATCACGATGACCGGTAGATTTGATGAAAACTTCCGCACATTCGATGCGAGTTGCAGATACTCCCGGGTAACCGGCGCCCCGCCGTAGCCTTCCTCGGTGAAACAGCGTGCGCAAACAAGAGTGGACTCTGTGAGCCTGATGGCGCTGGTGTATCTTTTTGAGGATGCGGTGGGCACTGATCCGTTTGTGGTGTAGCGGACAATCTCCCCCTCAACAGAAGGCTTGAGGGTGATTGAAAAGGAAGAGGCAAAACTACCGCTTCGCTTTGAGAAAATCGGATCACCCGGCTGAGGCGGGGATTGGCTCGTGTTCAGTCGTCTTGGCGTCGGAGTCGAAAGGAACACCCGCGTAGTCGAGTCGTACGCAGAAAGTCGTCCGGCGAGCAGTGTGGGCATGACAAAGAACTGTTCTCTGTCTGAGCGATAATTAAAAGCTTGCACAGCCAGGACGTTGTTCTGACCGGGTTTCAAAAGGCGGATATGGTCCGTCAAATCAAAATCAAAAAAGGAAAGATCCCGGTTGTCCGTGGTTGCGTAGGAGTTGTACTTCGGCTTTTCAAGGGCATTCATGCTGGCAACTTTTTGACCGTTTAGGTAGGCGGTAAACCCATC
>JASLKI010000300.1 GCA_030747575.1 Verrucomicrobiota bacterium
GGTGGCGAAATGATCGGTGCCGAAATAACGGGCGGCGACGTCGCGGACTTGATCCAGCGTGACGGACTCTGTGCGGGAGTCTTCCTCGGCGTGATAGTTGTAGCCGAGGCCAAGCAGTTCGTCCATGCAAGTGGCGAAGGCGACGGTGCCCAAGTCTTGGCGGGCGATTTTCTTTTGCCCAGTGAGCTTGGCCTTGGCGCGGCGTAGCTCACCTTCAGTGAGGCCCTCCTTGGCCAGATGCTTAGCTTGGCTGGTCAACTCCTCTTCTACCTGGGCGGCCGACTCGGCGGCGGTTCCAGCGTAAAAGGTGAAGCAACCGGGGATTCGCCCAGTGAAATTCTGTGTGCCGACGTAATAAGCCAGCCCGAGTTCCTCGCGGATTTTCAGGAACAACCGCGAGCCCATGTCGTTCAGCGCCTCGGAGATCAAATCCATCGCGTGTCGATCGGCGTGGGCAAGCGTGCAGCCTTGGAAACCAAGCGTGACGACTGCCTGTTCTTTTTCTGTAGAGGCGCTGTCTCGCTTGGTTTTTGAAAGCGGATTAGGCTCGGGCAGAGCAATTGACGGAGCAGGGGTGTCCCACTTGGCCAAGGCCGATTCGATTTGCTCGCGAACTTGGTTGGCGTCGATGTCGCCAAAGACCGCCATGACTGCGTTGGCTGGGGCGGCGAGCGTATTGTGGTGGGCAGCGATCTGTTTGTGGGATAACGACGTAACTACGGGTGCCTGGCCAATACTGTCCAGCCCGTAACCTGTGTCGCCAAAAATCAGGCTCCGAAGTTTCTTGAGTGTGTGCGAGAGCAGATGGTCGCGTTGCTGTTCGATGGCAGCCAGTTGAGAGGTGCGCTCGCGCTCAATCTCGCCTGAGTCAAACGCTGGTGAAAGGAGCACGTCGAGAAACACCGATTGGGCAAGCGCGGCATCGTCACTCAGAATGTCGAGGCTCAGGCCGAAGCTGTTGTTGCCGCTGTATGTGTCGATGCTGCCGCCGGCGGACTCGATCTCGGAGGCGATCTCCGAGGCCGTGCGGTTGGCCGTTCCCTTGAGCATGGTGCGGCTCATCAATCGTGTAAGACCGCTGTTTGCGGAGGTCTCGCTTAACACTCCGCCCAGCAGACCAACTCTAAAGTGAGTAAAGGGGAGGCGATTGTCTTTCTTGAGCAACAATCGAAGTCCGTTTGGGAGTTCGATTTTCTCAATATCGGTGGCACGCCGTGATGTTACGCGAGGTTTTGGCTTGGAGGTGGAGCCGGTGGGAGTCAGCGCGTAAAGGGTTTGATTTTCAGTGGTTAAATACCGATTGGCAACATCTTGAAGAGAGTCGGGATTGACGGCACGGGCGGCTTCCAATTGTTTCCGTGAATAATCAAGGTCACCGGCGTGAAGCCAACTGCTTCCCAAGTCTGCGGCTTGGCCCTGCATGGTCTTGAGTGCGGAAAGGTTTCCGGCAGTGAACTGCTTTATCGCCTTGGCCAATTCCGACTCGTCGGCCAGTGAGTCTTTGAATTGTTGCAACTCACCGAGCATGGCGGCTTGCGCTTGGCCAAGCTTGTCCGCATCGGCCACGGCGCTCATGCCGAACAGCCCTGTTTGCTCGCCAGTGTAGGTCCAAGCATCAACGGAGTGAACCAACGCCTTGGCATCACGAACATGGCGGTAGAGGCGGGAACTCCGACCGCCGCCAAGCAGGGTTGATAGCACATCCAGAGCGGGTATGTCATCGTGCCGGACATCGGGAATGTGCCATGCAAAGTGTAAGTGCGCATGCTCGAACGGGCCTTCGTCGATGACCTCGCGGGCGGCCACTTGGCGGGGCTCATTTGTCAGCAGAACAGGGGGGAGCGATCGTGCCGGTTGAGCGACGTAACAGTCGTTGATCCACTCCAGAGCCTCATCGGGATCGATAGCTCCGACCACGATGATGAAGCAGTTGTTCGGGGCGTAACGTTCGCGGTAATAATTGAGAAGATCGTCGCGAGTCAGCTTGTCAAAGATATCGCGATACCCAATAACCGTGTGTCGGTAGGGGCTCTTCGTGTAGGCCGTCTCAAATAGGCGACGGCCAGCTCGGCGGGAGGGGTCGTCGTTGCCCATTTCCATTTCCCGCCGTATGACATCGAGTTCGCCTGGTAAATCATCCTCGGGCAGGGTGGCGTTCTGCGTGATGTCACAGAGTATCTGGGTGGCGAGTTTTGCACCGGTATCTGGAATGGTTACGTGGTAAACTGTGCGGTCAAAGGAGGTGTAGGCGTTCATGTGGCCACCGGCATCCTGGATGGAGTGATCTATCTCAAGCCCAGTGCGGCTTCTCGTTCCCTTGAAAAGCATGTGTTCAAGCACATGGGACATGCCAGCCCCCAGCCATTTACCTTCGTGAATGCTACCGGTTCGGCACCAAGCCTGAACAGAAACAACCGGGGCAGAATCGTCTGATTGAAGGATGACTTCGAGACCGTTTGGTAACGTTACCAAGCGAGCGAAACAGGGAGCGAGATTAGCCACGAGGCAGAAAAGAAGACAGGTTAAGTAAATATAACATTTATTGTGCGAATACTATTGAAAGGCCCAACCAAAACGATTTGGGCGTGTTCTGGCTGTTTGGGCAAAAAAAGGCCAATAAATGAATGAAGCTTTGCCAAAGATATTTTTACCGGGAAGCGATCCCCAGCCTCTCGAATCCATGCTGTTGACTGTGTTGTCCCCCAAAGCTAAGTAGCGATTAGGTGGGACTTTGAATTCATGGGAGGCGTTCATGAAGTTTGGTGAGATATAATGGACACCATTGAATTGCTGAAAAACCTTTTGGTTGACGTGCCCGGAAAAACGGCTGTCTTGCGGTGGTGGAATTTCTTCTGCGACATCAAAGGAATAAACCAGTTCAAAGGGATGATCAGAGGCGTCAAGACGTTGGTTGTTGATGATCAAATGACGATCGTCACCAATTTGAATTTTTTCGTTGGGCAACCCGGCCAAGCGCTTGATGTAGAACAAATCCTGCTTAAGGTCTTTGATGTTTTTTGTTTCAAAAACGATAATTTCTCCACGGTCGGGTTTGCGGAAATTATAGGTCAACCTGTCGATCAACAAGTGATCCCCCGACTCTCGGCGCATCTTGATAATGTCATCTCCTGAACTGTATATATAGTTATTGTGCGAATTCAGTATAAACTCCTTTAATGAACCAGAAAATGGCTTGCCGTAGCCTAACATGGACTTTCCGCTGTTCATCGGCGGACTGATGTCTTGGACAATTTCCTTTTTGGTGTCCATGTCCTGAAATGTCAGCCGCTGCTTGTTGAAGAAGACAAAGCTTTTCCTCGGTGGATCGACGTTAATCAATCTCCAGTTTCCGTCTGATATCAAGTGATGATACGACACCCCCGCAAGGTAATGCTGAACCCAGGCGTTGACGCCGGTCGGTGCCAACTCCTCTTGGCCAAGGTTCCCTTCCGTGATGCCGTAGAGTGTGGGCTGCATCGATCCTGTAGGAATGCCCATCGGCTGAACAAAGAAGGTGCGGATACTCATGGCGATAGCCACGGCGAAAAGCGCCACCTCCACGTTTTCGCGCATCCCGGGGCTTTGGTATGGTATCAGTTTGCGACTTCCGGTTTTTTCCAGCCTGTTTATTTGATCATCCAGTGTTTTCCGGTTGTAACCAGATTGCATCGCCGTTCGCAAATTCGCGATCGCCTCCCGGATTTCCTTGATGGCTTCCGGGGACAATTGGTCCTTTTGATGGTTCAGCAGTTTTCCGGCTTGATGGCAAAGCTCCGCCGCCATCCTGAAGCGCCTGAATAAAAGCCAGCGTAGAAAATACATTCGATTCCTTTACGCCTTGAGCACCTCGATGAATGCCTGCTGCGGAATGTTCACGGAGCCCACCGATTTCATTCGCTTTTTCCCCGCCTTTTGCTTCTCGAGAAGTTTTCGTTTTCGGGTGATGTCTCCGCCGTAACACTTGGCCGTGACGTCCTTGCGGAGTGCGTTCACTGTTTCACGTGCGACCACCTTGCCTCCAACTGCCGCTTGAATGGCCACCTTGTATTGCTGTGGTGGGATAACCTCCTTGAGTTTGGATGCAAGCGCCCTGCCCCGCTGCTCGGCCTTGTCCCGGTGCGTGATCAGGGAGAATGCGTCCACTGGATCGCCGTTCACCAGCATGTCTAACTTGACCATCTTGGCAGGTTCGTAACCGTCATATTCGTAGTCCAGCGAACCGTATCCCCTTGTGATGCTCTTGATGCGGTCGTGAAAATCGATCAGGATTTCATTCAGTGGAATTCGCCCAATGAGAATCACGCGGCCGGAATCCAGTGTCTCTGTCTCCTGGATGATCCCGCGCTTTTCTCCGGCCAGATTCATAAGGTCGCCGATGTATTCATTGGGGCACATGAGGTACGCCTTCACCATCGGCTCGGAAATGGTGGTGATAAAGTTTTGCTCGGGAAGATAAACGGGGTTGTCGATGTCCATTTTCTCCCCGCTGGTAGTGACGACTTTGTAAACCACGCTGGGATAGGTGGCGATGATGTCCATGTTGAACTCGCGCCGCAACCGCTCTTGAATGATCTCCAAGTGCAGCAAACCAAGGAAGCCGCAACGGAAACCGAAGCCAAGTGCGACCGAACTCTCTGCCTGGAAAAAAAAGGCCGAGTCGTTGAGTTGCAGCTTAGCCAAGCTCGCCTTCAAGTGCTCGTAGTCTGCGGAGTTAATCGGGTAGATGCCGCTGAACACCATGGGCTTGATCTCCTTGAAGCCGGGCAACGGGCTTGAGGGGTTTCGAGGGTCGGTCAGGGTGTCGCCTATTTTGACATCCGAAGGCGTCTTGATGTTGGCGCTCAGGTAACCAGTCTCACCCTCTTCAAGGACTTCTCTCTTATAAGGCTTGGGGTTGAAGCTGCCCACTTCCTTCACCTCCACTGTTTTGTTGGAGTGCAGCATCTTGATGCTCATCCCCGCCTTTATGCGCCCGTTGAAAACCCGAATCATCGTGACCACGCCGCGGTACGAATCAAAATAGGAATCGAACACGAGTGCCTGGAGCGAAGGCGCATCGGTTGCCACGGGGTGAGGCACGTACCTGACAATTGCCTCTAGCACGTCCTCTGTCCCTATGCCCTCCTTGGCGCTGGCGAGCACTGCATCGTCGGCCGGTATGGCGAGGATTTCCTCGAGTTGCTGCTTCGCCCTGTCAACATCGGCGTGCGGAAGGTCGATCTTGTTGATCACCGGGATAATGGTCAGGTTTTGGTTCATGGCCAGATTGACGTTGGCCACCGTTTGCGCCTCGACTCCTTGGGCGGCATCCACGATCAGCAAGGCCCCCTCGCACGCACTCAAGCTCCGCGATACCTCGTAGGAAAAATCCACATGCCCCGGCGTGTCGATCAGGTTCAACTCGTACCTTTTGCCATCCTTGGCCTTGTAATACATTGTGACCGGGTGTGCCTTGATGGTGATGCCTCGCTCCTTCTCGAGATCCATCGAGTCAAGCAACTGATTCTCCATGTCACGCTCAGAAATGGTTCCTGTGAGGTGCAGCAACCGGTCAGACAGAGTCGTCTTCCCGTGGTCGATGTGGGCAATGATGCTGAAGTTACGGATTCTTTCGATTTCCATTTACTGTTGTACGCTGGACTGGAAGCAAAACCCCCTGCCCCTCCCGTCACGCGCAGAATGATGCTCGAAAACAGAATAAAGAGCGAACTTTTTGGAAAACAGTGGAGCGAGGGCTCCGGCCAGGCCGAAAGTGACGCAAGAACGTTTAGGGAGTTTTGCTGGAGGTCGTTTGCTGCCTCGATCGGGATGGCGGCAATCTAGGCTTCGTTCCGGGCTGAGATCATCTCAGTTTAGGCCAGTTGATGGGAAGCGTATGCGAGCCGCACACTTGCCTTGGCCCATATCTTGTCTATTGCGGAGTTAATGCTTCTGTCGCTGGAGTCGGTTGTTCACCCTGGAATCTCCGCTGTTAATCGCGAGCGGAACCTCCGAATGAGTCGTTTGTTTTCTCCCTCACCCTTCCCTCTCCGGCTGGGAGAGGATCAAGCTCTAAGCGCTTGGGCAAGCGAGGCTGCCCTGTTTTTGACTTGGCACATGTTTCGTTGAGAGCTACTGTTTCGCCCGTTGCAGACAGGTTGATTTCCCTGCTGTTGCGCGTGATTTGCAACTATCCCTGGACCTTATTTCTAATGGTTAAGGAACCAGCACTCGGGTTGTGACCGACAGGCCTTTACTGGAAGTCGCGATATACGACGAGCCGGATCCACTTGTACCTTCCGTTCATCGGATTCGTTCAACACGGCAATGGCGGGGCTTTAAAAACCCGCGGCTTTTGAGTCGCGGGTTTTTTGCGTTGGGAGAGCCTTCGCCGGTTGCTACTCTCGCCTTGCGTGAGTGGTGACCTTTTTTCACTAGACCAAGCCAAGTCGGATTCGGGAATGGATCCGAGTGGCGAACCGTCACCAAGTCACAAGTATCAGCCATTGGCCGCCCGGATGCGACCGCACACGCTGGGCGAGTACGTGGGGCAAGGGCATATTCTCGCTCCGGGCAAACTGCTTCGCCGCGCCATAGAGGCTGATCGCATCCAGTCGCTAATCTTCTTCGGCCCCCCGGGCACGGGCAAGACCAGCCTGGCGCAAATTATTGCCAACCAGACCAAGAGCCGTTTCGAACGGTTGAGCGGTGTGGAGTCGAATGTCGCGGACATGCGCCGCGTTTTGGCCACGGCGGCCAACCGACTGGCCAATTCAGGAGCGACGACGCTGCTGTTCATCGACGAGATTCACCGATTCAACAAGTCGCAGCAGGACACGCTTCTGCCGGATGTCGAGAACGGCACCGTCCGCCTGATCGGCGCCACCACGCACAACCCGTTTTTCTTCGTCAACTCGCCGCTAGTTTCGCGGTCGCAGATTTTTGAACTGGAGCCAATTTCACAAGAGGAGATCGCCCTCTTGATCGAACGCGCCCTTGGAGATGAGGAACGAGGTTTGGGACACTTGAAATGCGAGGCGGCACCCGAGGCGATTGAGCACTTGGCCAGAGTGTCCGACGGCGATGCGCGCAAGGCGCTCAACTCTCTGGAAATCGCTGCGTTGACCACGGTGCCAAATGCCGGCGGTGTTATTCATATCACCCTGCGGGTTGCCGAAGACTGCATCCAGAAAAAAGCGGTGGTGTACGACGGTGACGAGGACGCACACTACGACACGGTTTCCGCATTCATCAAGTCGATGCGTGGCAGCGATGTCGATGCGACGCTTTACTGGTTGGCGAAGATGATTCACGCTGGGGAAGATCCGCGCTTCATTGCCCGCCGCATCGTCATCCATGCCGCCGAGGACGTTGGGTTGGCCGATCCGATGGCTTTGGTGCTGGCCAACGCGGCATTTCAAGCCGCCGAGTTTATCGGTTGGCCCGAGGCACGGATACCGATCGCCGAGGCCGCCATCTATATCGCCGGCGCCAACAAGAGCAACAGCGTCATCAAGGCCATCGATGCCGCCCTGGCGGATGTTCGATCTAGAAAAACTATTCCGGTTCCGGGCCACCTCAAGGACTCCCACTACTCCGGCGCAGAAAAACTCGGCAACGGTGAGGGGTACAAATACTCGCACGATTTTCCGGGGCATTTTGTGGCGCAGGACTACCTCGGAGCGGTTCGCCGGTTTTACGAACCTACCGAACAGGGTGTGGAAAAAAAGATCAAGGCCCGGGTCGATTATTGGCGGGAGCACTTCGCGAAGTTGAGTAATGACCAAGGGGACAAACAGAATTAACATGTCAGAGGCCAAACTCTTGGCCCGCCGTGAGACGCGCTTGGCCATGGAAGGGATGGCCCCTGGGCAAGCGGAGGAGGGTTCACTCGCCGTTTGCCGTCTGATTCTTGAGTCAACGGTGTGGCAGAGGGCTAACCAAGTAATGCTTTACGCCCCGATGAGTGGCGAATTGAATGTTAGCTCACTCATGGAAAGCGGGTTAAAAAACAGTAAATTGGTCGCTCTGCCTCGTTTTTCAGTTAAAAAAAAATCTTACGAGGTTTGCGAGGTAGACAACTTGAGTGACCTTGTGCCGGGCAAATTCGGCGTTCCTGAGCCTTCATCAAATAGTCAAATAACGGACACGAAGCAACTCGACTTGGCGATTGTGCCTGGGGTAGCCTTCTGCGGCCTTGGTGGCAGACTGGGCCGTGGCGGTGGTTACTTCGATAGGTTGTTGGCTGACATCCTTGCCAAAAAATGCGGCGTCTGCTTCGAGCAACAAGTGTATCCTGACGTGCCGGTGGAGAGGCACGATGTCAAAATGGACATGATTGCGACACCCAACGGTTGGCTGGTCCCCCCACCCGCTTAAGATTCCATGCAAAACTTGGCAGCAGCAGAGCCTTGGTTGTTAGTCGTCATGGCAGTAGCCATGATTGTCGCCATGATATGGATTCGTAAGGATCAGAAGCGGCAGATTCGCCGTGCGCTGCAAAGCACCGAGACTTCCCTCAAGAAACATTCCCGCCGCGAGGCCGAGGTGCTGACCCGAAGTGCCCGTATGCTGACGCGGGAGGAGACCGATCGGTTGCGCGTTGAAATGGAGAATGTCATCGGTGCCGAGACCGAGGAGATTCGCCAGAGGGAGAAGCGACTCGAGGAACGGGAATCATTGCTCGATAGGCAGCTTCAATCGCTGCTCGAGAACGAAGAACAACTTCAACAAAAGCAGACCTCCGTCCATGAGCTCGAAGCGGATTTAAACAACAAGCAGGAAGCGGCGGAGCGGTTGATCACGCAACACAAGGAGGCGCTCATCAAAATCACCGGCTTGAGCCCGGACGATGCGCGGGAGCAACTTTTTGGGATTATCGGCGATGAAACCAAAATGGAGGCCAATCAAATTTCGAAGGCGATCGTTGAAGGGGCGAAAGATCACGCCGAGGAGAAGGCGCGACGGATCATTGGCCTGGCCATCCAGCGTTTCTCCGGTGAACACACTTACGAAGCCACCACGGCTACAATTACGCTGAACGGAGATGAGGAAATCAAGGGGCGCATCATCGGCAGGGAGGGCCGCAACGTTCGCGCCTTCGAAATGGCCACTGGGGTTACCGTGTTGATCGACGACACGCCGAACACCGTTGTGCTGTCCGGGTTCGATCCGATCAAGCGCGCGATCGCTCGGGAATCGATGTCACGACTTGTCAAGGATGGCCGGATCCATCCCACACGAATCGAGGAAGTCGTCTCAAAGGTCACGGAGGAAAACGACTACAATTTGGCCAATGTCGGCGAAGAGGCGGCTCAAAGGGCCGGCGTCGGCACGCTCAGCCAAGACGTGCTTTCGGTGCTCGGCAAACTCCGATATCGGAGCAGTTACTCGCAGAATGTCCTGGCACATTCGGTCGAGGTCGCGCACTTGATGGGATTGCTAGCCGCAGAGATGGGGCTGGACGTCAGCAAGGCCAAACGCATTGGGTTGCTTCACGACATTGGCAAGGCGATGTCCGAGGAAGCCGAAGGGCCTCACGCGATCGTCGGCGCAGAGTTTCTCAAGAGGCACAAGGAGCCGGAGGATGTTGTTAACGGTGTCGCATCGCATCACGGCGAGGTGCCTTATGAATTCATCTGGGGCATTCTCGTCAGCGCTGCCGACGCCATCAGCGCCTCCCGGCCGGGCGCACGTTCGGAAACGATGACAGCCTATCTTCAGCGATTCAAAAACCTGGAACGGATCGGGGCTTCGTTCGACGGCGTCGAAAAATGCTATGCGGTTCAAGCCGGTCGGGAACTCCGAATCATCGTGAACCCACAAAAGATCAGCGATGAGGAAAGTTACGATCTTGCGAGGCAGATTGCGCGGAAGATCGAGGATGAACTCCAATACCCGGGGCAAATTCGGGTGACGATGGTTCGGGAAAACCGATTTGTAGAGTACGCCAAGTGAACAATTATCTTGTTTAGAATAATCCCCGGGCCAGAATCAACTCCTAGAAAATAATTCGTGCCGATTTTCGCTCCAATTTATATGCCACTCCGTGCAGTGTTGCTGACTGTCCTGCTATTCCCGTTTGCTCTACAGGCGAAAGACCCCCTGCCCGACGGGTCACAACTGGCAAGTACCATTCGGGAGTTGGTTCCGGAAAAGAACGTTCAGATTCGAGCCACCATGGAAGTGATCGTACGTGAAAGAAAACGTCTAAACACCGATGTCGTTATTCAAGTCGAGAAACTAGGGCAAACGGAGTGGCAGACAACTTACACGGCTAAGCGCGACGAGGAAATCTCCGATTATTGGCGGGTGCACCATGAGATTGGGCGACCCAATCGGTACGAGAAAAAATCCGGCTTACCCAAGCGGGCGGAAATTTATTCCAGCCTTGCTGGGTCATCCTTCTTCATTGCCGACCTTGGGGTGGATTTTCTCCATTGGCCAAGCCAGGTTGTCCTGAGAACGCAGCGCCGCAAAAGCCGGCTTTGCTACGTCCTCGAAAGCCGCAACCTTAAGCCGCTCACGGGGGAATATCACCGCGTTGTTTCGTGGGTGGATGAAAAATCAGGAGGCATCCTGCTCGCCGATATTTACTCAGGAGAGACCAAGCCGGTAAAGCGTTTTGGCGTCAAGGGACTCACAAAAAAGAATGGCCAGTGGCAGGTGGACGAAATGGAAATGCGCGACACGAAAACCGGGGCACGGAGTCGACTGCGCTTTCACTTAAAATGAAAATGCGATGACCTTGCTTGAGGCAACGGCAGAACGGCTTCTCGGGTTGATCCTTATTGGGGGGATGGGCTTGGCTGTTGTTGTTTACATCATCCGCAAGCAGTTGCGCAATCCGCAGAATGATCCGGTCACGGTCATTGGGCTTTGGGTTTTATCCTTCGTTGTTTTTTTTGGGATTGCGTATTCAGCGATAGCCGCGCAGGAGGGTTTTGCGTTGATATTCGTGCTCTTGGTTGCGGTTGCCCTTGCCGTTTTGCTGGGGTTGGCTTGGACGCCCACAATCGCCAACACGCTTTCCTCCCCCCTGACGACGGCATTTTCCGGTGATGACACGGAGGCTTACGAGGGGCCGGCTTACGGGCAGGCATTGGCCAAGCGCAAGCGGGGGCAATACGAGGATGCGGTTAAGGCTGTTGAGATCCAGTTGGAGCAGTACCCCGGGGACTTCGATGGGTTGATGCTCAAGGCTAGCATCCAAGCGGAAAACCTCAACGACCTGCCCGCGGCGGTGGGGACCATTCAGGAAACGTTGGAGGACCCTGATAGGATGAGGTTCAACTTGCCGGTCGCGCTGAACAAAATGGCCGATTGGCAGTTGACGATCGCCCGGGACGCGGCGGCGGGAAAGCGGACATTGGAGCAAATTCGGGAGGCGTTGCCAGGCACTCAGGCGGCACAGTTTGCATCGCAACGACTCTCCAGCCTCGATGCGTCAGAGGAGAGCGAAGCAGCCACCGAGGATTTCAACGAGTCGTACCGCCACCTGGTCGAGGAGTCTGCGGCGAAGGATGATTTCACCGGGCCGCTTGAAATACCAAGGGCCGTCGAGGCTGATCCGCTTCAGGACTATGAGATCAAGCTACAAATGTGCCTCCGCAGAGTCGCGTTGCACCCCGACTCAATCAATAACCGGGAGGAATTGGCGGCGCTGTATCTCGGACACATGAAACAACCCGCACTGGCGGTACAGCAATACGAGCATCTTTTGGCTTTGCCCGGAACGACGATTCACCAAAAAACAGCCTGGCTGAACAAGATCGCTGATATTCAGATCAAGAGCGTCGAAACGTACGAGTCGATTCGCTCCACCCTGCAGCGAATCATTTCACTCGATCCAAATGCGGCCCCGGCGGCGCGGGCAGAGCAGCGAATTGCCTACCTCCGGGTCGAGATGCGGGGAGCGAACAAGAAAAGCAAAAAGCTGCAGTTGGGCAGCTACGATGATGACGTGGGCCTGAAAAGCTGATTAGGGGGAAACCACCAATCCAATGGCAATCTGCTTGTCGATCTCCGCAGCCGTGGCCAGGTCTGCCGTCCCGCGTGAAGAGCGCACGCGGACCTTCACCTCCGTCACAAGCGGTTCTACTTCAGAAACCGTCACCCAGACGCTGCGGCTGTCTATTTTGGCGGAAACCTCGTTGTTGATCACGTCGTCCCCGGTTATGGTTCCGGTGCGTGAAAGCACTTCGCGGGCTGAGCTAATCACCTGATCGATCGGTCGTTCGTAGCGACTGACCACGGTGTCTCGCACGCCGGGGACTCCGAATTGTTTCCCCTGGGGAGTGCTGATGCAGCCTACAGAGACAGCCGCTAGTGAAGACGCGACACACAACAAAAACAGACGAAAAGTCATGAGCGGCATTTCAAGCAAAACAGCCGCAATCGTCAAGCGAATTGCTCAAATTGTGGATAAGTTGTCTCCAGCGATATTGGGTGTTGGCAATATCGTCAACGATACCTGAGCAACTTTTTGTGCGCCAACCCCTGTAAAGCCGTGGCAACTTGACAAATCTCTCGACAGTCTCGGCTGCAACATTACAGTTCGCTCCCATGCCGTCAGATGGGCATTCGCTTGGTCAATTGGCGTTTTTTGGATAATGAACGGATCATTAATACTGTCCTCTGCGGAATAAATTACACCCCATGACCCCAAACGCCCTATTCAAGTCGCTCAGCAACTCCAGCCGACTGTTCCTTTTTTCCGGCCCGTGCGTGATCGAAACCGAGGCGTTATGCTTAAAGGTCGCCAAGTCACTCAAGCGCACCTGTGCCGCGCTTGGCATCACTTACGTTTTCAAGGCGAGTTTCGACAAAGCTAACCGCACCTCTAGCAGAACCAGGCGCGGGCCGGGCGTCGAAAGCGGCCTGCGCATTCTTCGCTCGGTTCGCGACAAAGTCGGCATTCCCGTGCTTACCGATGTCCACACCGAGCAACAGGCGGAACTGGCCGCCGAGGTCGTAGACATTTTGCAGATCCCCGCTTTTCTCTGCCGTCAAACTGACCTCATCGCCGCCGCCGCAAACACCGGAAAAATCGTGAACATAAAAAAAGGCCAGTTTCTTTCCCCAAGTGAGATGAAGCAGGTTGCGGCCAAGGCGGCCCATTGTGGGAATAAAAAAATTATCCTCACGGAACGGGGTTCCAGCTTCGGCTACAACAATCTCGTCGCCGACATGCGGTCGATCCCGATCATGCAGTCGTTCGGTTACCCGGTGGTGTTCGACGCCACACACTCGGTGCAATTGCCCGGCGGTAACGGCGACCGCTCGGCGGGCCAGGGTGAGTTTGCGCCGATTCTGGCCAAGGCGGCGCTTGCGGCTGGTGCGAATGGGATCTTTATCGAGACACATCCGGAACCGGCTAAGTCGCCGAGTGACGGGCTAAACATGATTCCGCTTGGCCAAATGAGCGCCACCCTCAAGCGGTTGGCCAACGTCTTCGACGCCGTCCGCTAGGCGGAGCGATTGGCCAGGGCTAGCCGAAATGTTGTCCCGTTTTCATCAGACTTGGCCAAGGTCAGTTCAGCACCCATCGACACGGCTAACTGCCCGCTAATCGCCAGCCCAAGCCCGCTCCCCTGCTCCTTTGACGTGTTCCCGGGTTGAAACAGGGACATCTTCACCGTCTCCGGCAACCCGCGGGCATCGTCGCTAACTTCAAACGAAGTCACGCCACCGGTTTCTCCGACGCGAATCGTAACCCGCGCGCCTGGCTCGCATGCCTCCACTGCATTCTGGGTGAGATTTTCGAGAATCAGCAAAACCAAGTTCCCCTCACGGTTGTCCAGCTCCCTGCCTCCGGTGCTGATGACGGTGAGTTGCACATGATGTCCGGCTGCGATCGGTTCTATCCTCGACTCTAAAATCTCGAGCAACTCCGCAACACTCAACTCGTAAACGACTCCGCTAGCGTTCTCTCCCAGGGTTCGCACGATGTTGTCGATCATGCCCTCCATGCGCTTGGCCGCTAATTTTGCGGTCGATAAACCACCTGCGTCTCGTTGGCCGGTATCGAGATATGCGCGCAGTCCGGCCAGCGGGTTACGCAAGCCGTGAATCAAATGCGAAGCCACGCTTCCCACCGCGCTGGTCCGATCCGAGAGCGCGAGCTCCTGGTTTGCCTTCTTGAGGGCGAACGTCCGCTTGGCCAGCGAACGGTGAATGCGGTTAATCTGCCCAAAGGAGAGTGACAAAAGCAACGCAATCACACTGCCGCCGGCAGCAAAGATAAAGACGCCCTGCTGGAGCAAGCCGTCGTTCAACTCGCTGATGTCCGCAAGCGCCTCAGTGCCGTAGAAAAGAAACTCGACCACGCCGAGCAGTTCGTCCTCCTCTGCCACGTGAACGGGCAGAACGACCCTCCTGACAGTCAGCGATTGGCCGGCAGACAACTCCTCAAGCAACGGTTCCCAAAAAATATCCTCAACAGGGAGCGCATCGTTCAACATGCTGGCCGGTGCAAAGGCGCGAGCCATCTCCAGCTGGCCTGCAGACAAGCTGCCTTCAGCGATGTTCTCTGGGGAGGCCGCAATAAACTCGCCGTCCGCCGTGAAAAGCCGCACCCCCATCGCGCCGCTCAGCTCAGCGACAGCGCCATAGACGGTTAACTGGTCGAACGCGTCATCCATAAACAGGATCTCGGCCGACTCCGCCATCGTCACCTGATGCACCAGTGAAATAGCGTACAACTCCTGCGCGTATCGGGCCAGGACCTGCTCACGGATGCGCTCCCCCATTTGCTCTTTGGCAATCCAGATGGCTCCGCCAAAAACCAGCAACGTCAAGGCTACTGTCAGCACTTGAAAGCTGGTTTTAAGGTTTTTATCCTCGTTGCTCATGGGGGCCCAGCGCGATGCGCACGAGGGGGAGTTTCTAGTTTCAAGATCGTAGTTTCAAGCAGGGACACGGATTTCTTGGGTGAACACAGATCTTTACGAATCGCATCTTAAGCCTGTGTGCATTCGTTAAATCCGCCTCCCGTTAGCAGCTTATTTTTTCGGAGCGACGAACCAACTGAACTCGACACTCACATCGTCGCCGGTCGTGATAAGGCCAAGGGCAATCTTTGGCGCCGGAGGCACAACTCCAAATTGTGACATCTTGAGTTTAGTTTTGCCGCTCACTTTCAACTTGTCCCCCTCCGTCTTTGTGATGCTGATTTGCATCGAGACCGGAGCCGTTATGCCGTTGACGTTTAGGGCGCCCATGGTGTCGAACACCAGTGGGTCGCCGGCTTTGCGCTTAGTTTCAGTCAGATTCATTTCCTTGAGGCTGTACCGGGCGTACTTGTGCTTCTGGGCGTTCAATGCGCCGTGCATGACTTCGTTCATTC
Source organism: Verrucomicrobiota bacterium (assembly GCA_030747575.1). GTDB lineage: Bacteria > Verrucomicrobiota > Verrucomicrobiia > Limisphaerales > UBA1096 > UBA1096. Next base: position 15,326 of record JASLKI010000300.1, read on the forward strand.
GCTGCTTGCCGCTCTCGATGTTTCGTACCGGAATGATGACGCTGACGTTTGGCGCCTTGGCCAGCTTGGGCAGTTCCGCCTTTGAGGGATCCAACGGAAAGGACGAATCCCACTCCATCTTGCCGCCGATGAGTCGGGTCTTCACTTCCCAATCGTGCACCGAGGAGGTTCCGCTGATTTTCAACAGGCTACCAGTCTTGGCGGAGTACGTGACGGTCTCGGCCTGGGTTTGCGCCGCGAACGCAATTACGGCGGTAGCACTTAACACGCGGCCCAGCTGTATGATGTTTTTCATCTGCACTGTGTTTAAAGGCTGTATTCGCTCTCGTCCCATTCAACGCGTGTGCCACTGTTGATGGCCTCGTTGGCCTTGGCTGTGATGACGACGGACTCAAACCCGTCCTGATCCGTCGCGTACGGGAGCTTGTTTTTGTTGGTCTCGGCCAGGTGCTCGGCGAGCGCCTCGGGATCATCGTCACCGAACAACGCCTCAAAGTCCTCAACAGCCACCTGATGCTTGTGGCAGTTTTTTGCGAATGCCTCCAAGGCGTGAAACCGGCTTGGTTTAGTCCCTTCCGGGTCTTTGTTCGGGTCGTCGTTGTGATTGGTTAGTTTGGTGGCGTTAGCCACCAGCGCGATGCCGGTTTCGCCGAAGAAGCTATTTTTCTTGGCGTAGACTTCCCAGCCGAGTAACGGCGAGTCGGCTTCCTTGAACATCCACGCGCGCGCGCCGCGCATCATCAGCGCCGCGTAGCTGCCGTAAATCATGTCGTAACTTGCGTCGAACGAGTTGGCCAGTGTGCAGTCGTACATCGTCCGTGCGCCGCTTGGGTAGTCGAACACGGTTTGAATCGTGTCCGGTACGTTGCGCCCATCGTTCCACTGGATGATCGATCCAAAACCGGTCACCGAAACCGGCCGCTCGTTCATGAACCAGCCAAGTGCATCGACCTGGTGCACGCCGATCTCGCCGATAAGGCCGCTCGACAACTTGCGATCGAGCCGCCAGTTGAGTTCTTTCTGCCGCGCGGCGTTGGGGGAGACGCGGCGCCAGCTTGTTTTTTTGTGCCACTGCCCCTTGGCCAAGGCGTTCTTGCCCATCACGCCGGTGCGCAGGAATTGGATCAGAAAATGCCGCTGCGGATCAGAGCGCGTTTGCAGACCAACCTGGAAATTGAGCTTGGGCGCGGACTGTGCCGCATTGGCGATAGCGCGCGCGTCGTCGATGTCATGAGCCATCGGCGCTTCGCAATAGACGTGCTTACCGGCCTCGAGGCCGGCAAGCGCGACTTCCCGGTGCAGATGCGTCGGCGTGGCTACGACGACGGCCTGCACGTTTTCGTCCGCAAGCAATTCGGTGTGCGACGGGTATCCTTTGGCCTTGGGAGCACCACGGAGGCCTCGCCGCAAATAAGCCGGATATGTGTCACTCACGGCGACCACCGGTGCGTTGGGGATTGTTGCCAGCGTCTTGAGCAACTCCCTCCCCCATACGCCACAACCGATCACGCCGACGGCGACCGGCGGTGTATTGTCGTTTTTTTTGGCATCCTCGGCTTGGCCAAGCACCTGGGGGGTCAATTCGAGCACCGCGCCGCTCGCCATCGCCATGGCCAAGCCGGAGGCGGAGCTGTTCAGAAAATCGCGCCGGTTGAGTTGAGCTGAGTCGTCTTTGTTCATTCCGCCTGTCGTTTGGCCAGTTGCCGTGGCGCTAAAACAAGTCAGCTATTGAATCGGGGAGAAGTCGAGGCGGGTCAAGTCCATTTGCGTTTTCCCGGGTAAATCGCCATTGCTAAAGCTGCGCGCGCGGCGGAAGATGCGGCATGCCATTGGTTATTAACGGCCAGACAATCGGCGACGACGTCATCGATCAGGAATTCTCCGCGATCAAGGCCCATTACGAAAGCTTGGCCTCGATCTCCTGCTGTGAGCGAGACAGTGAGTTTCGCGGCTATGCGCGTGACAACATCACCTTCCGAGCGTTGCTGACACAAGAGGCGCAGCGGACGATTTCCGAACCGGCGGCGGAGGAAGTCACTCAAGCTTTTGACAAACTCAAGGAGGAGCATGGCGGTGGAGACCAGTTTTATGCAAACTCCGGCTTGACTCCGGAGCAGGATGAGTTGATCCGGCCCGATCTCAGCCTTAATTTGCAGGTCGAGACATTGCGTGCGGAAACCTGCAAGGCACTCCCAGCGCCGACCGAGACCGAGTGCCGCCAGTTTTACGACAGCAGCCTCGATCAATTCAGCGATGAGGACGAGGTCTGCGCCTCTCATATTTTCAAGTCGGTTCGCGAAGCCGAAAAGCGTGAGGAGATTTTCAAGGCGCTTTGCGTGGTGCGACAACGACTCGTCGATGGCGCTGACTTCAACGAACTGGCCCGGGAACACTCCGACAAACCGGCTGAGGAGATCGACCTCGGCTACTTCAAGCGCGGCGAGTTGATGGATGAATTCGAGATCGTGGCGTTCTCGATGAAAACCGGCGAGGTCAGCCCCGTGTTCTGCACGCCGCACGGTTTCCACCTGGCCAAGGTGACCGCCCGCAAAGTCGGTAAGCCCAAGCCGTTCGAGGATGTGCACGCGGAGATCGAGGCGGAACTAACCGCGCAACGACAGGATGCCAAGTTGCAGGAACTAGTCGATGAACTGAAGAAAACCGCCAAAATCGAATACACCGAACCCGACGATGGATTCGACGAACACGAACACGACTGAGTGTCGCATGTTTTTGTCGTTTCAAGCTGTCGTTAATTTTTTGAAGGGGCCAAGCGGGCCAAAATGCCTGGAATGCGACTCGGTTTTCATCGATGGCGTATGCCCAAACTTGGATTGCCCTGTTAAGGTCGCCGAGTGGATCACCCGCTGGTGCTCGCCGGAGGCAGCCAAGATCCCGGCGCTTGACCAGGCAAAAGCAGGGCAACTGGCCAAGCTTCGACTCGTGCTGCATCCCGGCGAACTATATGAGCTTGGCCAAGGCGACTGGGATCAACTCGAGAGCGTTTCAGCCGAGCAACTCTCCGATATTCAGAGACAAATGGAGGGCAGCAAGTCAGCAGAGCCAAGCGCCGTACTTTACGGGTTGAAGCTGCCGGGAGTCGACGAACGCTTGGCAAAGCGCTTGATCGAGGTGTTCAGTTCCATCGATGCCCTGCGGGTAAGCAAGCCGGAACGGCTTCAGCAGATTGAGGGCATCGATGAGGAGCAATGCGTCGAGATTTGCCGCTGGTTTCGCGACTCGTTGAACAAGAAAGCGCTAAAAATGCTCGAGCAGAACGACTTCAATCTTGGTAGGCAGTGAGCCGCACTCCCCTTGGCTCCCTCTTCCTGAGGGGAATGCCCCGTTTCATTTGAGTTTATTCGCGGTTGAAAAACAATCTGCGCCTAAAGTTTGGCCACTTCCTCGGCGATTTGCACGGTGTTCAATGCCGCGCCTTTCAGCAACTGATCCCCCACGACCCAGAAACTCAAGCCGTTCTTCATCGCGCAATCCCTGCGGATCCGGCCAATCTGGCAGTTGTCCTGTCCGGCCGACTCGAGTGGCAACGGGTAGCCATTGCTGGTGGTGTCATCATTCAAGTCGATCCCCGGCGCGGAGTTGATAGCCTCGCGGGCAAGCTCGACGGACACTGGTTTTTCGAACTCCGCACTAACGGCGATCGAGTGGGCGCGGTACACCGGTACGCGTACACACGTTACGCTCGCCTGAAAATCCGGCAGCCCCATGATCTTGCGCGATTCGTGCACCATTTTCATTTCCTCTTTGGTGTAACCGTTATCGAGAAATACATCGACGTGTGGCAACACGTTGAACGCGATCTGGTGTGGGTAAATCTCCCTGCTTACTTCCCTGCCCTCGTGGATCTCGCCGATTTGGCGCTTGAGTTCCGCAATGCCCATGGCGCCCGAGCCGGACACAGCCTGATACGTGGACGCGAAAATCCGCTTCACTTTAAACGCCTGGTGCAATGGATACAACGCCATCACTGTGACGATTGTCGAGCAGTTCGGATTAGCAATGATGCCCTTGTGCCTGGCGACATCGGCGGCGTTGATCTCCGGCACCACCAAGGGCACCGAGTCATCCATTCGAAACGCGCTCGAATTATCGACGACCACTGCGCCGGCCTCAACAGCAGCCGGAGCGAATTCCTTGGAAATTCCGCCCCCCGCGCTGAACAGCGCGATGTCCACTCCATCGAATGAATCCTTGCTGAGTTCCTCAACAGCGATTTCCCCTGTGCGGAACGGGCGCGTTTTGCCTGCGGAGCGTGCTGAGGCAAGCAGCGTCAGCTTGCCAATCGGAAAATTGCGCTTCTCCAGCGTCTCGAGCATCTCGATACCCACCGCCCCTGTGGCCCCAACAATAGCAACATGCAAATTCTCTCTCATAAAGGGGCGCGAACTGTACGGCAGAGCCAAATCATGTCAATTGCCGTAAAGCGCTCACTCCACTTTTGGTGGATTTGACGGAAGGGAGTCAGGCCAAGATTTCACCCCGATAACTGGCAGCGCAAACTTGAACGTCTCCGCCCAAGCGGCGGTGTCGGCTTGGCGGAACACGTCGTAGATTGGCCGCACTCCGCCGTCGCGACTGCTTCGCAGGCCAAGGCGCAGGCCGCCTTCCCCTGGGTGGTCGACGTGCCGGTGCAGAATGAAGGCGTCAATGCCCTCGGTCTCCTTCACGCGGTAGTACGAGTAGGCGTAAGCCGCCGCTTGGTCTCGTTCGCCGTTTTTACCATCCGCCGAGTGGAAGCCCTGTTCGGACAGGATGACTCGGCGCGCCTTGCCGTTGTGCAAGAATCGTTTGTGCCGAAGAAACGCCGGGAGCATTTCGATGTTTTTAAAGGTTATCTTCGCGGCGTCAAACGACGGTGTTGCAGCGGTATCCTCCCAGGTTCTTGGGTTGAAAAGATTTTCGGGGTACGGATGAAACGCAACGTGCCAGTCGAAGTTTCCCTCGGCTTTGCTAATTGTGTTTAGTGTCTCAACAAAATATTTGCCCGACATGCCGCGCAGTGTGTTCTCGCCCATCTGCGCCGACCAGTGGTGATCCAGCGAGATGAACAGCTGAATCCCAGGGTGGATGCTGTGCGCGGCGAGGTGGGCCACCCGCAGTGCCCGGTGGTATTCTTCAACAACCTGCCGGTGGGGCATCTCGCCCAGGTTGTACCAATGCCAATGAGACTGTATTTCGTTGCCGATGATGAACCGTTTGGCCAATCCGTGCTTCCGTTTCGGGTTGGAGTAACGGTGAGCAAGAAACTCGATCGCTCCACGATACATCCGCACACCATCTTCGGTGGCGAGGTTGAATGCGCCCACATGAAATGGCGATTTGACCAAGTCGGTGTAGGGGTGCACCAGCGGGCTCCCGCTGCGCGAGCCCGGGATGCGATTGTAAATAATCAGCGAGTTCACAACGCCGGCATCGGTCAGGCGCTTCAGTTGCGAGTCGATATGTTCGACGTAGCCAGAATGAAAGTACACCGTCTTGCCGTCAATCTTTCGGGAGAAACGGCCGGAGTTGGCGCGCCAGTTCACCAGTTGATCGAGGGTGACATTTAACGCAGCTTGTTTCACCCCCAAGCGCAGCGCGTCGTCGATGTCGACGATACATTGCAATCCCTTGATGCCTTTGGCCTTGGGGAACTTGAACAAACGCTGTGCGGTTGACTCTATGTTCCCAACCCAGCGCGCTTGGCCAAGCGGCCTGTCGCTCGCCCTGTCAACAAGTTGAAAGCGGGAAAAAACGTTATCACGTCCGGTGTCGATCCGCATGACAGTTGTTGTCGCAATTCCATCGGCAAGATGCCAATCGCAGGCAAGTCGCTTGCTGGCAGCGGAGTCCTCATGCGGTTGTAACTGCAGCAGTTGGGTGCTGCCCTGAGCGGGGAGCTTGGCCTCAACCAAAAGATGCTCGCCTCGTAATTGCACGCGAACAACACCCGGTGTCCCGGGATCTGCCCCAAATACAGAAACTGCGCTAAAGGCCGCCAAAAAAGTGGATTTAAAAAAAATCATTTTCGGGTAATCGTGGCAACGAAGGCTATTTTGGTATGATTGTAAGTGAGCATTTTGCCATTAACTGAGTATTTTAAAGGTTTAGTATAACCTGCAGTACCAAGCAAGCAAAGCAGCGATTCAAAGAGTATGATCTGTATCCGTTTCATTGAGTTATGCGCTAATTTCAATAAATTCAACCTGTCCACCATCAACCTTGGCACTCACCGAGATTGGTCGGCAACAGTTCTCGCAGTCTGACACCATTTCAACCTCGCCCTCCTCGCCATCTAGGATCACAAGCGTGTCCGATCCGCAGAAGGGACACATGATAGTTGTGGGGTTGTATTGCATGAACGTAATCAGTGGGTCGGGATTCTCTCCTTCGAGGGCAGGTTCTTCTGCAGGCTTGTGGGTTGCTTGGCAACGCCGTCAGTCGTCTTTTCACCAGTACCGTCACCCATGTTGGCCCATATCATCAACCCGGCAAGTAGAGCTGCCAGAACTATAGCTATGATCTTCTTTGGTGCCATGGCGGGGATTAATTCAATCAACCCGCACCGAGGAGATTTTATACTTCAGGGAATTCATTAGGTACTCTCAAATGGTTTAGTTTCTTGGCTAAAGATTGAGCTTGGGCGTGTGGAGTGTTTTTTCAACTTTAATAATTTTAGCGAGCCACCTCTCTATTAACTCTTTCAGTCGCTTTTTTCTACCCCACCTCTCTACCCGGCCAAACCCCGATCACACAACCACAGCCCCAAACAAGAAGCATTCCCTGCCTCCCATAGGCGATAAAAAGGCCGGTTTGCTCGCCAGGTAGAAGGTGCCTAATGACTTAAGTGTTTGTTTTATTGGCGTATTTTCGGCGTCTTACCGCTTTTCCGCCCTTACAGAGGGGGGGAGGGTTGACACCGGTGGTATTCTATCTTCCGCTTTTTTGTGGCTGCGTAGCTCAGTTGGTTAGAGCGTGGGACTCATAAGCCCGAGGTCGCTGGTTCAACTCCAGCCGCAGCTACCACTTCGATTTTTCGACAAATCCCCATGCCCAATTCACCTTATGCTGTCTATTAAGAGTATCTCGAAAACGTTTGCCGGGAGGACGTTGTTCGCTGATGCGTGTTTGCAAATAAACCGTCGGGATCGTATCGGCGTCGTCGGGCGCAACGGCGCGGGGAAGTCGACATTGTTTTCCATCATCCTCGGGGAGACCACGCCAGACAGTGGCGTCGTGGCGTTGGAGCGAGGTGCTAAGATTGGATTTCTACCACAGGAGAGTGCACCTACGGGAGAGGAGTCGGTTATTGAGTTGGTCTGTGCCGTTTCAAGGGAGTTCATCAAAGCGGCCCTCAACCTAGGCGCGCTTGGTAAAGCGAAGGGTGCTGAGCCTTCTGATGAGGATTACGAGGTGTTTGAGTCTGCAGGGGGAGCCCGCTTGATAGCCAAGGGCAGGCAGATTCTTAGCGGATTAAGCTTTAAGGATAACGACTTTGATCGCCCGGCGAAGGAGTTGAGCGGCGGATGGATCATGCGTGCCCACTTGGCTAGGTTGCTAGTGATGGAACCGGACTTGCTCATGCTCGATGAGCCGACGAACCATCTTGACCTGGATTCGTTGATTTGGTTGCAGGGTTATCTACAGAATTATCCCGGAGCCATTTTGTTGATCTCCCATGATCGGGAGTTTTTGAATCTTTTGGTTCGTCACGTTGTGGAACTGGAGGGAGCGCAGGCGACGCGCTACACGGGCAACTACGAATCGTACCTGATACAACGCGCGGCAAACGAGGCGCAACGCTTGGCGGCCTATGAAAACCAGCAGAAGGAGATCGAGCGGTTGATGAAATTTGTGGACCGGTTCCGCTCTAAGAACACAAAGGCCACTCAGGCGCAAAGCAAACTCAAGCAGATTGAACGGATGGAAAAAATTGACGCACCGTTTATTTCCGCGAAGAAGATCAAGTTCTCCTTTCCTCAACCCGAGCGCAGCGGTCAACGAGTGATTGCTCTAAAGGAATTGGCCAAGACTTATGGTGATCTCGAGGTGTATAAATCTCTGAACCTTGAGATTGAGCGACATCAACGAATCGTTTTGGTTGGGCCAAATGGTGCCGGTAAATCCACCCTGTTGAAGATACTGGCCGAGGTCATAGATTTTGACAGTGGCGAACGTGAGCTCGGCCACAATGTTCAGCCAGGGTATTTCGCTCAGCATCGGGCCGATACGCTTAACCTAAATCGCACCGTCCTTGAGGAGATGCTCGACACTCGGGCCAGTGTCACGGAGCAAGCAGCCCGAACATTATTGGGTAACTTTTTGTTTTCCGACGACGATGTATTCAAGAAGGTTGGCGTCTTGAGTGGCGGCGAAAAAAGCCGGCTGGCTCTGGCGAAACTCCTGCTTAATCCGCCTAATTTTCTATTGCTTGACGAACCCACGACTCACCTAGACATGGGGAGTATCGACATGCTGATTGATGCATTGTCTCAATTCAATGGGACAATGGTTTTCATAAGTCATGATGTGCATTTTATTCGAAAAATTGCCTCACACGTAATTCATGTTGAACGAGGAAAACTTAAACACTACCCCGGGCCATATAATTATTATCTGGAAAAAACCGGTCAGCAGGCTTCGAGGGCAACGGAAACCAGCCTGGAGAGCGGTTTCTCGGTGAAAGGCTCCGCAGGCCTCAAGCGTGAAGATGGTAAAGCAAGGAAACGACGCGAAGCCGAAGCGCGACAGGCGTTGTCAAAGAAGCGCAAATCGCAACAAACTCTCATCGACAAGTCGGAGGTTAGAATTACATTACTTGAAAAGCGACAGTTGGAAATTTCCAGCTTGCTTGAGCAAGCTGAAACCTACAGTGCCGGAGGGCAAGCGCAACAACTGAATCGTGAGCTAATGGAGATCAACGATGAACTTGAGAAGTTAAACGACCGGTGGAGCGTCGCCGTGGATGCTCTCAACGCGATCACCTAACCGAAGGCCAAGGCATCCCTCGCCCCTTTACGGCGGTGATCTCCGTTTGGCCGGGTGCGAGTTCGAACATCTCCCTCTCTCCACTTGCCCAAGCGACGCGCACCGCTGTTGCCTTGTCCGCACCTCCCATGACTTGGGTGGCTGAGTTTTGGGATAAATAACCGGAACCGAGTCTTACGACTCGCGACGGCCCCGCTTTGGGGTGCAAGTTGAGGCTGATTTGCGCACCAATGCCAATCCGGTTGCCTTCCTCTCCTTGAAGCTTCACACGTAAGCCACGTCGCTGGGCTTGGTTCAGGAACAACTTCGGCTTGGCCCCGTTTTGGGAGATGATCAGATCTGTCCTGCCATCGTGATCGTAGTCCGCGGTCGCAGCGCCTCGCCCTTCCCCAAACACAGCCAAGCCACTCTCCTCGATCGTCGCGGGCTTGAACTCGCCGTCGCCGCGACCCAGCAGAAGCAACCCGTAGCCCGCATCCTGCCTCGACTCCTCCCGGTGGACACCAAACACATTCTGACTGAACACGATGTCTTCAATACCGTCGCAATCAAAATCGGCGACCACCGGGCTGAAGGCAGCAGAAAGCTGAGCTTCAACCGGGAGCGGCTTTGCATCAAAACCCTCCGCGACTTGGAGAAAAACCATGCTTTGTAACGTAGTAATCTCAAGTCGCTGCATCTTGGCCAAGCGTGCCGAATCAAATACGCCTTCCACGGTCGATCGGGCATAGTGGTCATAGCTGCCGAGGCGCTCGGCAATCCAGGGCAACGCGGCGTTCAGCGTCGCAAGATTCCGGCGGGGATAAAGTTCCCCGTCACTACCCCAGTCAGTCTCGATGATGTCGCGTCTGCCGTCCTCATCAATATCTCCATGAAAAACAACAAACGGCCGCTCGACGGATGCCTTGTAGCCGGAGTTCAAACCCCGATTCGTTACAACAAGATCCATTCGACCGTCCCCGTCAAAATCACCCACATCGATTCCGCGCCAAAAACCGGCGAAGTTGCCCAATCCGTATCGCTCGCTGTGATCCACAAATCCATCACCGGTGTTCACGAAGACTTTTGGCGTCCCCCAATCGCAAGCGAGCAGCAACTCCGGCAAGGGATCCGAATCGATGTTTGAAAAAACAGCCCCCGAAACCAAGCCGACATCCCGCAACGCCTTGGACCAAGCTGCGCTCTCCTTCCATTCGCCGCTCTCGTTTAGGTAAATCCTTGAACTCGCCAATTGCGGGTAGTTGTTTGGCATTGTCCGGGCACCAACGAACAAATCCAAGTCGCCGTCTCCGTCGACATCCGCCATCGCCAAGTGACCAGCGCTGGCAGCCTTGGCAGCGATCTTTTGCAATGTTTTGCCGTTGGCTTGGCTGATTGTAACCATATCGCCAAAAGCCAAGCCGTCCTCGTTGTTGGACATGGATTGGATGAGGTTGCCACCTTCAATCAACACGGAAAGAATATCGCGTGGGTTTTTTGGGAACGGCATTTTTGGTTTGAACAACTCGAACCCTTTCCCTGCCATGTTTCGGTACAGTGTCACGGTGCCACCCCGGCCGTTGCCGATGGCCAAGTCCTCCCATTCGTCGCTGTCCAAGTCGCCCCAAGCGACACCGGGCCCGTCCCGTCCAAGCGTCCACGGAACGAGGGGTTGATTCTGGTTTTCGTTGCCAACAGTTTCGAGGTGCCGCTTGGCGTCAGGGAAATCAATCGACTTGAAGAGTGGAGGCGGCTTTTCACCTTGTACGCGCTTGGATTGAGCTGGATTGTAATCAATCATGTAAAGCCGGTTGGGTTCAACTTGATTGATGACAGTTTCCCCGAGGTTCGGCCAGATGACCTTTAACTTGGCCTGCCCGCCGGGCATCGCAAACACTCTCACGGAATCGTCCGAGGATAAGTAACGCCCGCCACTGATCATCTCCTGGCTTTGGGTTTTATCGCCGCACTCGACTTCAATCCTCGCCCCGATGCCCCTGGTGTTCCCTCCGGAGCCGGTTAACCGGACAGCAATGCGAGGCTTGGTTGCGTTGTTTCGGTATACCCCGGCAAGGCTTCGCATGTTGTTGATGACCAAGTCGAGATCGCCATCGCCATCGAGATCGCCGCTTGCCATGCCATGGGAAACGCCTTGGGTGTCAAAACCCCATTCACTACCGGATTTGGCGAACTTCATGTTGCCGAGATTTCGGAAAGCCCCGTTTGCTGTGTTTTGAGCGGGGAATACTTTGCGAGCAAGAAGGATTTCGCGGTTGGTCATCGTTCTGCTTTCACGCTGTTTGCGCAGCTTAATAATTGTGTCTAGATGACGGGCGTTTCGCGCCACCCCGTTGGTGATCAGTAAATCCTCAAAGCCGTCGAGATCGACATCGATGAACATCGGGCACCAGGCCCAATCCGATGCGCTGACACCGGCGAAGTTGGCAATCTCGGAGAACACACTGTGCCCGCGATTTAGGAACAACGTGTTTCGCATGGTTTGTGGTCGATCGTTGAATTTGCCGGGCACGGGTGTGTACTGCACTCTCGGGATCATTTGATTCTTCCTCGTTCGACGGTCGCTGTTCAACATGTCCACGACGATAAAATCGTCCAGGCCGTCACGATTGATATCGGCGAAATCGATACCCATGGAAAACATGCTGGTTTTTCTGAGCGCCAAAGCGGGGGCCTCGCGAAAGCGGCCTTGGCCAATGTTGAGCCAAAGACGATCTTCGCCGTCAAAATCATTGCAAACATACAGGTCCGGGCGCCCATCATGGTTGATGTCCCTGAACATCACGGATAACCCCCACTCGAATAACGACTCCTGCAGCGGTGTTCCACTCGCGCTCACAAACCGACCACCGCCGACTTCGTTTCGCTCAAACCGAAATTCGCCAAGGTTGCGGTAGAGCACATCCGGCAACCCGTTTTCCTCAATGCCACCGCGCGTATTGAGCCTGAAACGGTTTTCGAATTTTGAGCCCCTTACTGAGATGCCGTTGACACTTGAAATCATTTTCCGGTTTCCGACGGTGCGAAAATTGAAATGCGTATTCGGCATGTCCATCAAGGTTGTATCCCGGTAATAGGTGACATAGAAATCAAGCAAGCCGTCCCTGTCGATATCTGAGATCGCGATGGACATGCCGCCACGCGCCTTGTCCATCCCCGCCACCTTGCCAAGCGCTTGACTGAAACCAGCGCCAGTGTTCCTGAACAGGAGCGTTCCGGAATGGATCGTGTTGACGATCAAGTCGAGATCACCATCTCCGTCCAAGTCAGCAAGCGAAGTTCCCGTCGAGTCTTTGCCGTCACAATCCACACCATAAGACTTGGCTGCCTCCTCAAACTTCCAATTGCCCCTGTTCAGATAAAGATGGTTGGGGCCATCCAAGCTGCACAAGTATATGTCACACAGTCCATCACCGTTGATGTCGCCCAGCGCAACCCCCGATCCATTCAGGTAAACCTGGTTTTGAAGCGACTTCTCCGCAGCAAGTTTATTGCGAAAGTGTATACCGGTTTGCTTGGGATCAAGCAGCGTGAACCCCACCCCCGAACCCGTCGCAACTTCCAGCGAGTGCCACTTGTGGTCACGCTCCTCGACCCATTGGGCCGCCGCAGAGGCCAGGGTGCAGGCAAGCAGGCATAACGCGAGGGGAACAACCATCCGGGAGGTGCAAGGTTGCTGGCTTAGGCGGCGGCGCACGCGCGAATATCGCTTGAACGGATAGATTGGCCAAGCCCTTTGAGCCTCGAGAGGTTTCTCCGTTTCAACCTGACCGCTGCGGAATCAAGCGGCGAGGGGTAAATTAACGCTGCCGAATCAGGTGCACCGCCTTTAGCTCCAGCGCCTCGGCACCGGGTATCTGCAGCGCGCGGATTTTGAGTTGGGTTTTGCCCTTGGCCAAGCGCACTGTGCCGGCATGCAGGCTGCCCCACGTGCGCTCGGGCGCCTCCTTGCGGCCGATGCGATCCGGGCTGGGGATCGTCACTGGGAGAAACGGCTTGTCTACTTTCAATTCCAGCGACTCGCCGCCTACTTCGATCCTCAGCAGGCTGCCGACATCAGGCTCGGCACAGGCGTATTTCAGGACGACCCGGTAGTCGCCGCTGCGAACGATGTTGAGATGCCAGTACGGATGGGCTTTTGTGCTGGACCAGTTGTCCACCCAGTCGTTGGCCCAACCGGAGCGGCCGTGGTAACTGATACCGTGCAGCTTGGCGTCAACCCGCTTGCCTCCAGTCGGGTTCAAGTAGGCATAGTGCCCCTCTAGCACCACCTCGTTCCGAGCAGGATGACCGACGTGAATGGGAATGGGGTTGAACCCGGCGGCTGCGGCATCCGAGAACCACTCACCGTAAGAGGCGCTAAACCTGGTGAGCACATCCGGCTTGGCTTGGGCGAGATTTTGTTTTTGCAACGGATCATTAAGCATGTCGTAAAGTTCCCAGCCTCGCTTTTCATTCACCGCTCGCCAACGGTCGGTGCGCACGGCACGGCGGCCGTCCTGCAATCGGGTGCCGCCCCAAACCGTAAACAGGGTTCGGCTTGGCCAAGCGCTTTGCTTGCTCTCGATGAGCGGCACCAGGCTTCGTCCATCGAGCGGCTTGGTTTTGTAATTCCGCACGCCGCAGTATTCCATGAGTGTCGGCAATAGGTCTATATGGGCCGCGATGGGCTTGATGACTTTCCCGGGTGAGATCCGGCGCGGATACCGAACAAAAAACGGCACTCGCCCGCCCCCCTCGTGGGCGCTGCCTTTGCGGCCCTTCATGCCGGCGTTGTAGCGGTCGGTGTTTGGGCCGTTATCCGTGAGATAAATAAAAATAGTGTCGTCGGCGATTTTGAGTTCCTCGAGCTTGGCCAAGACGCGGCCCATGTTGTCATCGATGTTTTCGCACATCGCATAGGCGCAGGCGATTGAGGGATCGCCGATGCCCTTGGCCTGATATTTTTTCCAATACCGCTCCGGGACCTGCCAGGGCGTGTGTGGCGTGTTGTAGGGGATGTAGCAGAAAAACGGTCGCTTGTGGTTCACCTCGATAAACTCAATTGCCGCATCTGTCAGCGTGTCGATAATAAACCCCTCCGATTTCACCATCGTACCGTTGTGATCGAGGGAGGTGTCAAAGTAATTGTTCCAGTGCCCAGCACAAAAGCCAAGAAACTCTTCGAAACCCTGCCCGTTCGGGTGGTGGGGGTACTGCGAGCCGTTGTGCCATTTGCCGAAAGCGCCTGTCGCGTATCCCGCGCCTTTCAGTAACTCGGCGATGGTGACCTCGTCCGCCCGCATGATTTCATGTCCGCGTGTCACGCCGTGCACCCCGGTGCGGATGTGGTAGCGGCCCGTGAGTAAACTGGCCCGTGTCGGGGCGCAAACCGGGCTAACAAAGAACCGATCGAAGCGAACGCCCTCCGCCGCGATCCGATCGTGAACCGGCGTGTCGATCAGCTTGTTGCCGTGTGAACGAACATCGCCGAAGCCCTGGTCGTCGGTGAGCACCAGCACGACATTCGGGGGGCGTTCGACGGACTGGCCTTGGCTCGCGCTCAACCCGAACAGGCAAAGAGTAATTGCAAAAAACAAACACGGATTCACAACGGCCGAACCGTGCCCCAAAACGAAGGAGCGCGCCAGAGGTAAGAATGGGATGAAGAAGTGAAGGGAGCCTGAACTGGCGTGGATGATGGTCTGGCTTCTTCCTCTTGCTCCACTTTACGCGTTCTTTAGCAGGAGCAACCTCGGGTCTCGTTCAAGGCTGCTTTGTGCCGGTTGCTGCACAATAAACTACTTCTCCAACCACCTAAACGAGGGGCTCGTAATCAAAAAGCCGTGCTGAGCTCAACTTCGCAAAAGCGAAAAACATCTGGAAGATTCCGCTGTATTTCGCTCTTTTACGATGGATTCATCTTGTCGCGAGTCTTGTGGGTTGGCATCTTTTATCCCCCCTGACAATAAGGGGCCAATCTCATGACTCAATCACTACGCTGGGGGATTCTCGGAACGGGTATGATCGC
>JASLKI010000301.1 GCA_030747575.1 Verrucomicrobiota bacterium
GGCAGAGTCGCCGCCGATGGTGCTGCCACACAAGATCGCCACCCTGCTTTACTGCTTCGACGACGCCGACCGGCTGCTGCTGCTCGAGCGCACGCAGGAACCCAACCTCGGCAAATGGAGTCCGCCCGGCGGCAAGGTGCATGCCGATTGCGGCGAGTCGCCCTACGCCTGCGCCTGCCGCGAGGCCAACGAGGAAATGCAACTCACCCTCAAGCCAGACGACCTCCACCTCACCGGTCTCGTCAGCGAGGACGGCTACGAGGGCAGCACGCACTGGTACATTTTTTTGTTCGAGGTTTTGCCGCGCTTGGCCAAGCTGCCGCCGCCCTGCCGCGAGGGCCGGTTCGGGTTTTTTGACAACACCGAAATGGCCGGACTCGACGTGCCGCGCACCGACCGCGAGAAACTTTGGCCGCTGTTCCAGCAGCATCGCGGCGGCTTTTTCTCCGGCCACTGCCACTGCCTCGAGAACGACGACTTCGAGTGGACGACCGAGGAATCAAACCATGACTGACGAGCCGATCATCGACCTCAGCAGCGACGACTACTTCATGGGCGAAGCCCTGCGGCAGGCCATGAAGGCGTGGGAAGCCGGGGAGGTGCCGATCGGCGCGGTGATCGTGCACGAAGGCCGCGTCATCGCCCGCGCGTTCAACCAGGTGGAACTACTCAAGGACGCCACCGCGCACGCCGAGATGCTCGCCCTCACCGCCGCCGAGGAGGCGATCGGCAACTGGCGGCTCAACGGCTGCACGCTATACGCCACCAAGGAGCCGTGCCCGATGTGCGCCGGTGCGGTCGTCCATTGCCGGCTCGACCGCGTGGTGTTCGGCGCGCCCGACCCCAAGGGCGGAGCCGCCGGTGGCGCGATGAACCTCCTGCAGCACGAGGGGCTCAACCACCACTGCACCATCACCGCCGGCGTCGGCGAGCAGCAATGCGCCACCGTCCTGCGCGAATTCTTCGCGGAGCAGCGCGCCAAAAAAGCCGCCGAAAGAAATTAACCGCTTGGCCAAGCGGTAGGTTGCAGCGCAATCGCAGCAGCCCAGGACCATGTTGGATTAACGGTCGGCTGGCTTAAACCCAGACATCATTCCCTGCTGTCAATTGTCCACCCGCATCCCCCGTGTTGACCACACCCTTGGGTTCCACAAGCATCAGTCTGCACTCATCCCAGGCAACCGGCCTGTGCTCGACGCCCTTTGGAACGACAAACATTTCCCCGGATTCCAGCCTGACTTTCCCATCCCTGAATTCGATGTCCAGGATGCCGCTGACGACAATGAATGCTTCATCTGTATCATCGTGGGAATGCCACACGAACTCCCCTTGAGCTTTCACCAGCTTGAACTGGTAATCGTTCATCTCGGCAATGACACGGGGCGACCAGTGTTCACTGAAACCGGAAAACTTCTCTTCAATATTCAATGCCTCGTGGTTCATGGACGCTTACTCTGGGTTTGTGAAGGCAGTTTATACTCCTCGGTTGCGGTGTGGATCGGTCCAGCGAAGGCAGTCGAGGCTACAAGTGAGACGGCCGTTACTGCCATCAGTGTGTGTTTCATAAGCCTGAAGTCAGTCGAACTTAACAGGCCACCGAAGGCGTCGCAATGCTTACAACAACGTGGCAGCGAGGTCAGAGAGGTATCGGAAGTTTCATTTCCCTTCGATTTTCACTCCGCACCAGTCTTGCCGCCGAGTTTGCGGAGGAAGTCGGTGGTCTCGGGATTTGAAGCCACATCAACCGGTGTTTCGCCATCAGCTCCCTTCGCATTCACATCAGCTCCCTTGGCGACCAGGAGTTCGATAATTTTGTTGTGTCCCTCAGAAGCAGCTTCGTGCAGGGGAGTCCATCCATCCTTGTCTTTTGAGTTTACATCCGTGCCAGCGGCCAAGTGCTGTTTGACAACCTCAATATTACCGTCTTCGACTGCATCGTAGATTGAAATATCTGGGGCCGGCGGCCCACACCCCGCCAACAGCACGGCTGCGATTGTGATTAGGAGGTGCTTCATTTCCCTTCAGCTTTCAATTCTTCAACCGTCTTGCCGCCGTGTTTGCGCAGGAGGTCGGCAAGTCCAATGTGATCTTTCAGGTAGGCTAGATCCAGCACGGTATAGCCGCCACCCTTCATTCTGGCATTCACATTCGCACCCCTTGCGATGAGCAGCTCAGCAACCTGCGTGTGACCTTGATCAACCGCTGCATGCAAAGGGATCCAGCCACGCACATCTCTCGCATTGACATCCGCACGATGGGCAACAAGTAGTTCAACAACCTCGGTGTGCCCTCGATAAGCCGCCGCATGCAAAGGAGTATTTGCCGACCTAGTCTTCGAGTTTGCATCCACACCCGCATCCAGGTGTCGCCTCAATTCAATGATGCTTCCGTCAAAAGCGGCCTTGTGAATCAACATCGCGGTTGTCGTCCCACACCCCGTCAACAGCATAGCTGCAATTGTTGTTATGATGAGTTTCATAAGCCTGAAGTGCGTTAAAAATTAGCAGACCACCTGTAACCGTCCAACTCCAATCAACCAACCGAACGAGAAACGTTTCTATTACAGGTGGGCTCTTCTGTTAACCGACATATTGTGTTCCTGTATGATTGCAACCATAAATCCCAGCAAAGTAGCCGCCGAATGGAATTAACGCTTGATCAAGCAGTCTCGAAACAAGCCAGCAACTATTCCGGCTCCATTATTTGTTGTGCCTGAAAAGCAGGATCGTCAGTGAGACAGCCATCATCACCCCAATAAAGAGAATGGGAAGCGAAACCACGACAGAGGCTGTTTGCAAAAAAACAAGCACGTCCTTTTGCTGTTCGTTTCCTGTCAACCGACCAAGTGACAATATAACAAGTGGCAATACTCCCAGCCCAATCGCCCATACCACCCGATGCCAACGGGCAGGATGCTCGCTAGGTTTAAGTTTTCTCGTGGCGGCTGCGGCCAAGGTGTAGGAGGCAGAATCATAGGTTGTCGCCGCAAAGGAGACACAAAGCAAAAAAAAGAGCGGCAGGCTCCATTGGCCCAGCGGTAGTGACGTTATCACCTGAATCACGGCCGCATACTTGTTCTGCTCAAAGGCCTCGATGATTTTTATTCCTTGTTCCTGCTCAAGGTATAGCGAGTAGCCTCCAAGAATCATGAAGCAGATGGTGCAGCCGAGCGTCCCAAAAAACAAAACCCCCAGTATCAATTGGCGCAATGTTCGGCCGCGGGAAATCTTGCAAATGAACATTCCCACAAATGGCCCGAGGGATAGCCACCATGCCCAATAAAAAACTGTCCATTTTTCGGTGAATGCTTTGTTTTGTGCAGGATAACCCACACCACTCATTTCCGGCAAATGGGTCATCATGAAAAGCAGACTATCAAGACCTTGCCTTGCAATGTATTTCGCCGGACCCCAGGCAACAATCATCCCCATGAGCATGAATATCAGAACGATATTTATGTTCGATAACTGCTTGATGCCCCGCTCCAAACCGACGTAGACACTCAGGGCGATTATGGCCACCACCAAGGCAACAGCGCCAAGAGTGATTCCGAACGATTGTTCCACGCCGAAAAACGCACCAAACGATTCGGTGATCAATGGTGTGGTCAGACCGATGCCTGTTGTTGCCGAACCCAGAAGGCCAACCATGAACAGAATATCAATGACTCTGCCAGGCACTTTCCGGGTGCTGCCACGCAAAATTGGTCGACACGCAGAAGAAAGGTTCAATGATGATTCATTGCGAACATGATACGCGTAACCAAGGCAGACCGCCGGTAGGCAATAGAGTGACCAACCGATGATACCCCAGTGAAACATTCCGTATGAGGCTGACCATTTCAACGCTTCCTCCGAGCGTGGTTCCATCTCAAAAGGAGGGTTCTTATAGTACTCAACCCACTCAATCGTACCCCAGTAAAGTATCGCAGTGCCAATACCGGTCGAAAACAACATGGCTATCCAGCTTAATGTTGAATGTTCAGGGCGCTCATTTGATGGTCCGAGCGTGATGGATCCGAATGGTCCAAGTGCAACGAGCAGCAGAAAAAACATTACGCCGATGCCGAACCAGATGTAGAGCAAACCGGTTTTGCCCGTAATAAAAGAGAATGTCCTTGTGATTGCCTCTTGGCTGGCCTGTGGGGCTAGAAGCAACAATAGCGTGACAACGGCAATCACAATTCCCGTTGTAGTAAAAATAAACCAATCAATCTTAGGCTCTTCAGGTTCCATGAATGTGCTACCGGTTTAAGTTCAAAACCGGCCCAGGGTCTTGATGTAAGCAAACCGTAAAAAGTGGAGCCACATACTCACAATGTCAGAGCCTCAAGATTCCTAAACAGTTCGAGTCTTCCAGGATTGGTGATGGCCTCTTTGTTTTTCACAACGGGATTATTAAGCGGGATATAAATTCATTACTTAAGCGCCTCATACACAGCCTTCCGAAACTCGGTCTGGGTCTTGCCATTGTAGGGATAAAGTCGGGCCATGAAGACGGCATAAAGTTTGTTCTTGGGATCGATCCAAAAATGAGTGGTATGGTATCCACCCCATCCAAAAATGCCGTTGGGCGAATTTTGCCCCTCTTTTTTTGTGTCTTCCAAGAAGTAAAAGCCGAGCCCAAAGGCATAACCTTTGCGGGTGTCTCCATAGCCGGGTATACCCTTCAATTGATCGCTTAGCATTAGGTCGAGTGTCTTGGGCAATATGATCTGTTTGCCGTTGGGCGCCTTCCCACGATCGACCAGCATCTGACAGAAACGTCCATAGTCCTCGAGCGTCGAAACGAGTCCTTCACCACCGAGAAAGAGGGAGCTTTTGGGAGCATAATAAAGCTCATCCTCGGCCGGTGTTCCCGGGCGGAATTTGCCTTTGAGTTTCACAAACAATGGTTGAAAGCGGTCACGATCCTGCTCGGTGAGATAAAAACGGGTATGTTCCATACCAAGTGGCTTGAAAATTTCCCTTTCCAAAAACTTGTCGAACGGTTGACCGGACAGAATCTCGATTGCCCGCCCCATCACGGCGGTGCTAAGGCCATAGGTATGCTTTTTACCGGGCTGATGTTCGATCGGCTTGACCTCAAGCAGGTCGATCAACTCCGTCAAACTGTCGAGTTCCATGACCTCCTTCCAGGTGCCCTGCTGATCAAATGAACCATCGTAACCGTCAATACCGGAGGAATGCCGTAGCAGATCACGATAGGTAATTTGATTTTTCAGCGGCTCGGTTTTACCACTCCCAGCCTTCACTCTCAGTTTAGCCAACTGCGGAATTATTCTTGAAACAGGGTCGTCCAGTTTGAATGCACCTCGCTCATGAAGAATCATTGCAGCCACGCTGGTGATCGGCTTGGACATTGACCAGACGGGAAACACAGTTTTTTCCGTAATCGGCCGATCACCAGGAAATTTTGAAGTGGCGGCACGATGGTAAACCGCCTTGCCATCACTGACCAAAAGAGCGACGTTGGAGAGACACACTTCATCGGCAATGAATTTTTTTTGCAATTTATAGATGGCATTCAGCTTGGCAGGATCAAAGCCAAGCTTGGCGGTATTTTGAACAGATTGGAATATCCCCTGTCCTAGCTCTACAGCGACGACGTTGAGTCCAAATGCCGACAAGCAAAACAGAAAATAAAACCGAATTTTCATATTGTGTGCCGCCAAACTATCTCATGACAGCCAAACAAACCAAACAAATCGCAACTCCTTCTTGGCTAAGCAGCAAATTAATGCCTAAGATTTCGGCTCGAAAGTGCGTCGTGATGTAGGCGGGTTTCTAATCATGAGATTACTGGGTATTTTTATATCGTTGTCCTTAGGGCTGGTTTTTGCGCAGGCACAACCGGCGGATCGAGAAGCGTTGTGGAAGGAGGTCGCGGACGCGGAGAAGAAAGGACTGCCCAAGACAGCGGCGGCCAAGCTGCAATTGATCTACGACTCGGCAATGCAGGAGGGCAAACATGCCGAGGCGATCAAGGCCCTGGCCAAGCGCATCACAAACGAGGGCGCGGTGCAGGGCAACAAGCCGGAGGAGAAGATCACCCGCCTGCAGGCCGAACTCGAGAAGACCCCCGACGAGGCCAAGCCGCTGCTGCAGACCATTCTTGGCCACTGGTACTGGCAATACTTCCGCGCGAACCGCTATCGCTTCCTGCAACGAACTGCCACCGCACAGCCGCTTGGCGACGATTTCACAAAGTGGGATCTGCCACGGCTTTACCACGAGATCGATCTGCACTTTACCAACGCCCTCGCCGACGGCCGGCTGAAGACAATCCCCACCACCGACTTCGCCGACCTACTGACCAAACCGACACTGCCAGAGAAGTACCGCCCGACTCTCTACGACTTTATCGCGCACGAGGCGCTTGGCTTTTATACATCCGGTGAATTCGCTGCGGCCAAGCCGGAGGACGCCTTCGAGGTGCAAGTGGGCGATCCCCTTCTCGGACCACTCGACAAGTTTCTCGCCTGGCAACCGCAGACGACCGACACCGAGTCGCCAAAGATCAAAGCCATCCGGTTGTTTCAGGACGTGCTGCGGTTTCACTTGGATGACGCCGATTCAGCCGCACTCAACGACGCCGACATTTTGCGACTGCTGCACGGCAAACGCATCGCCACCGGTGACGGCACGAACGATCGGTTCATAGAGGCGATGCAGTCGCTGGTCGAGCGCGAGCCGGGGCCGCTCTCGGCCTGGGCGCGGTATCACTGGGCGCAGACGCTGCACGGCGACGGCGACTCCGTGGAGGCACGGCGCGTGGCGATCGCCGGGCGCGATACATTCCCCAACTCCCGTGGCGGTAAGCATTGCCACAACCTCGTCGCGCAGATTGAACAAAAGTCGATCAGCACCCAGACCGAGTCGATATGGAATGCACCCTGGCCGGAATTGTCAGTGGTCTATCGCAACATTACCGAGGTGCACTTCCGGCTTGTGCCAGCCGATTGGAACAAGCTCCGTGAAAAAAACTTTCGTCTTTCAAGCAAGGAGGAACGACAAGCACTGATCAAAACGGAACCGGTAAAGTCCTGGCGGCACGACCTGCCCCCGACCGCCGACTACAAGCAGCGCACGGAATTATTCACGGTTCCCGACGACGTGAAGCCCGGTTTCTATTTTCTCATCTCCAGCGCGGACGCCTCGTTCCGCGAAAACAATAACCAGACCCAGACCGCCACCGTGTGGATCAGCGACTTGTCGCTGGTGGTGCGTTCGCGAGCAAATCGCTTGGAGGGATTCGTCGTGGAGGGCAACTCCGGTGACCCAGTTGTCGGTGCCCAGGTGGATGTTTGGCTACTGGGCAATCGAGGCAAATACGTGAAAAAAAACGGCATCACGGATGAATCGGGCATGTTCAGTATTCAAAAGGCCAGAAACCAGTACCAAGGTTTTATCCTAGCACAACACAACGAACGGCGGGTCGGCACGACAGGACGAAACAATTACTGGGGCAACCAGGTAAACGAGCCCAAGTCTAAACAGATGACCCTGTTTTTCACCGACCGTGCGATTTATCGCCCCGGCCAAACAATTCAATTCAAGGGCATTGCGCTGGCATGGCATCACGGCAAGAACGACTACAACATCATGCCCGATAGGAAGATTACCGTAAGGCTGCGCGATCCCAACAGCGAGGAGGTCGAGCGACTGGACCTGAAGACCAACGGCTATGGTTCCCTTTCCGGCAGTTTTACCGCGCCCAAGGGACGCCTTACCGGCAACTTCCAGATTGCAACCTCCGTGGGGCCGCATGGTCAGGTGTACTTTCGAGTGGAAGAATACAAGCGCCCAAAATTTCTCGTCGAACTGGGCAAGCCGGAGAAGTCGCCCAAGTTGGGCGATACGGTTCAACTCAACGGCAAGGCGACCGACTACACCGGCGCACCGATCAGCTCGGCCAAGGGCAAGTTTCATGTCACGCGAAAGGCGCGTTGGCCAATTTGGTGGCGTTGGCATTACTGGAGTGGTGGGCCGATCCACTCGCAGGCTCAGCAAATCGCCCATGGCACATTCGAAACCAAGCCGGACGGCTCGTTCATGATTGAGTTCGACGCAATCCCAGACCCCTCCGTGCC
>JASLKI010000302.1 GCA_030747575.1 Verrucomicrobiota bacterium
GGTGTCCACGGCGACGAGGATGTCGAGGCTGCGCGTCTCGGTTCTCTGGAGTTCGTAACCGCCCTTAGGCTGGGCCAGTGCAATAAAGAGGAGCAGCACCACGCCGAGCAGCAGGGCCAGCTTGGCCTTGCGCCGGGCCGCGGAAAGGCCAAGCGTGAGTTGTTCCACAAGGTTGGCGTGGATGAAACGTGTCACCCGCTCGCGCCGCCGCCGCCGCGCCCAGCCAAGGAAGAGGCCAAGCAGAGGCACGACCAGCGCCGTCAGCCACAAAATCTGGGAGTGTTCAAAATGCACGACTTTCCGTTCCAAAAACGCGCGGGAACCATACTCGCGCAGCCGGGCCTCGGCCACGCGAAAATTCATGCCCCTGGCTGGGGCGTTTTCGGTGGCAATTGGCCGGTAATCCTGCGGCTCCGTTTAAATCAGGCTGTCCTTTGTCTTGCAGTCGGGGGCTGGGATGGCTTTTCTTCCTGCCGCCGCTGTTCGCGGCCAGACGATGAAGACCAGTTCGGAGATCAGACAATCCTTCCTAGATTTCTTTCAGGAGAAGCAGCACACCATTGTGTCCTCGGCCAGCCTCATGCCGGCCGCGCCGAATCTGCTGTTCACCAACGCCGGCATGAACCAGTTCGTGCCCATCTTCCTTGGCGAGCAAACCTGCCCGTACACCCCCGGCCGCGCTGCCGACACTCAGAAGTGCATCCGCGCCGGCGGCAAGCACAACGACCTCGAGGACGTGGGAATGGACACGTACCACCACACGTTCTTCGAGATGCTCGGTAACTGGTCCTTTGGCGACTACTTCAAAAAGGAGGCGATCGAGTGGGCTTGGGAGTTGCTCACCGGCGTGTGGGGGTTTCCGAAAGAGCGGCTCTACGCCACCGTGTACCAGCCGGGCGAAGGCGAGCCAAGCGAGTTCGACCAGGAGGCGCACGACTGTTGGGCGGCGATCTTTACCGCCGCCGGGCTCGACCCCTCGGTGCACATCATCAGTGGCAACAAGAAGGATAACTTCTGGATGATGGGCGACACTGGCCCGTGCGGCCCGTGTAGCGAGTTGCACATCGACCTCACCCCGGAGGGCGACACGAAGGGCAGCCTCGTCAACGCCGACAGTGGGCAGTGCATAGAGATTTGGAATCTGGTTTTCATCCAGTACAACGCCAACCCGGACGGCACGTTCGTGCCGCTCGCCGCCCGGCACGTGGACACCGGGATGGGCTTCGAGCGTGTCGCTGCTGTCATGCAGTCCACCAACGGCTTCACTGACTTTAGCAGGCCGGTTTCCAATTATGACACCGACGTTTTCAGTCCCATCTTTGATGCACTCGAAAAAATGAGCGGCAAAAAGTACGCCGCCACACTGCCCGGTCCTGAGCAGACTGATCACGAAAAAACCGACATTGCCTTCCGTGTCATCGGCGACCACATCCGCACGCTTAGTTTCTCGATCGCCGACGGCATCCAGCCGGGGAACACCGATCGCAACTACGTCCTGCGCCGAATCTTGCGCCGAGCCGTGCGCTACGGCCGCACGCTCGGGTTTCGTAAGCCGTTTTTTTATAAGCTTGTTGATGTGCTGGTGGATTCGATGGGCGTTGTTTTCCCCGAGTTGAAGAAGCGCCGCGAGATTATCCAGCAAACCATTCGAACCGAGGAGGAGTCTTTCAACAAGACACTCGACCGGGGCATCGACCTCTTCCACGAAGAAGCCGGAAAAATGGGAGATAAAATAGAGCTAACTGGCGAATTTGCCTTCAATCTTTATGACACCTACGGTTTCCCCCTGGATCTTACGGAGTTGATGGCTCGTGAGGCCGGCTTGACGGTGAACAACGCCGGTTTCGACATGCTGATGGAGCAGCAGCGTGACCGTGCAAGGGCCGCGCAGAAAAAGGAGATCATCAGTGTCTCGAGTCTCTCTTCCGGTGCGACGACGGAGTTTGTCGGGTTTGAGCGACTCAGCGCCACCGCCACCGTGACGGAGGTCGTTGAGGAAAAGAAACGCACCGGCATCGTACTTAATCGATCGCCGTTTTATGCTGAGATGGGCGGCCAAGTCGGCGATACCGGCACGCTGTCGATCGGCGGCAAAACATGGGCTGTCACCGGCACGCAGAAGGCCGGCGATGCTTTCCTGCATTTCATCAAGGACGATGGTGTGCCGGAGGTTGGTGGAGAGGCCGAGTTGGTGGTGGATGCCGCCCGCCGTGCCGCCATCCAGCGCCACCACACGGTCACGCATCTTTTCCACTGGGCGCTGCACGAGGTCACCAGCCCGGATGCCTCGCAAAAGGGGTCCCATGTCGGCCCGGATAAGTTGACGTTTGATTTCAACAGCCCGGCGCTGACGCCTCAACAGTTGGCCGACATCGAGCAACTGGTCAACGAGCGCATAGTAGACAATGCCGTCGTGAGCTGGGCCGAGGCGCCTTACAGCGAGGTGAGAGGCAATGACGGCATCCTGCAGTTTTTTGGCGACAAATACGGCGACACGGTTCGTGTGGTGCAAATCGGAGGCGAGGCCAACGCGCTTAACGGCTACTCGATGGAGTTGTGCGGCGGCACCCACGCGCGTGCCACGGGTGAGATTGGACTGTTCCGCATCAGCGCCGAGTCGGCGATCGCCGCCGGCGTGCGGCGCGTGGAGGCCGTGGCCGGCCTCGTGGCCGCCGGGCAGGCCCGCGCCGATGCCGGTCGCATTGCCGCCTTGGCCGAGACACTAAATTCGCCGGTCCGCGAGATTGAAAAAAAGATCGAGGTGTCGCTAGACCAGGTCAAGAAGCTGGAGAAACAATTGAAGGCCCTCCGGCAAAGCCAGGCGGCTGTTACGGCCCGGGAGCTTTTGGCCAAGGCCGGGACGATCGCGGGCGTGCAGGTCGTCACGGCCAATCTTGGCCAAGTGGACGGGGATTACGCACAAGCCGTGGTCGATGCATTGAGAGGTGAGTTCGAGGGTGTCATCGTGCTGGGCGCGTCTGCTGACGGGCGAGTGGTGCTCCTGGCCAATGTTGCCGACTCGCTGACAGATCGCATTGAGGCCGGGAAGATCATCCAAGTGATTGCCCCCGTCGTCGGCGGTAAGGGCGGTGGAAAACCGACGCAGGCCCGTGGTGGAGGCAAGGACACCTCCAGGGTGGACGAGGCCTTGGCCAAGGTGGCCGGACTAGTGGCGGCGGGATGATTTTTACGGGATGGCTGCCTCTCTTTCATTGATGCCGCCAACGGCTTGGCTTGAAACTTGGTCAATAGGATGGGAGGCCCCAACTTTTTTTTGATATTCGTGAAGAAAGGAGTTCAGTTCATCCGGGGATGCCTGCTTGTGTGCAGTATCTTCGCATTTCATGGCCAGGTGGCTGCACAAACCATCAAGTCGGTGGCCATCGATTTCCAGATCCTAACCGAGACCAGGCCGGTGGCCCAGGAACCGGGCACTTTGCTTTATGAGAGTGGCACCTTTTCCCTGCAAAACAAATATAACACGGTCACTGTCCATGGGCTTGGACTGGATTTGCCGGAGGGCACCTCGGAAGTAACCTGGTCGGTCGAGTTCCTTGACCTCGGCGTTGGTCGTGCGGGCCTGTTGCTTTACGACCCCCCGACTATCGGCAAAAGTCACGATGACTTTTGGGAAAAGGTAAACGATGATTGGGAACTCAGGTCAAGCGAGTCTGGCTCCAGCTTTGGCGCTCGACTGGCCGGGGTGCCCATGGGCAAGGAGGATGATACAATAATTTACGAAAATGCTGAGACTTCGCTTGGCAAGGTTTACCTTTCCTATAGGGAGATCGCGGACACGGTGGTCTTAGACGGGGACAACAGCGAGTTGACTGCCATTCAGTTCGAGTACTACGCCGCCCTGTCCCCGTTCGGCGTCCAACCCACAGGCAAGGTTCGCATCTACCTTAACGACGGCGAGAGCCATTCAACGGCGGAGGTGCCGGTGGATCCACGGGGAGAAATGGAACTGCAATCCGGCGGCTTGGTGGTGTACGACAATCCGCGCGGAGTCAAGGGTGACATCCAACTTACCAGCGGCGGGATCGGCGACGAGTTCACACTCGACGGCAGCCAGAGGATTATCAATCAGATTCAGTTCGAGTATTTCGCTTCATTGAATCCGTTCGAGTCCGACCAGGAAGGCGTGCTGCATTTTTACGCCAACAACGGTCCGTTGACAGGGGAGGGTGGCTCGGAAAAACCGGGCGATCTTTTGTTCGAGAGCGACGCCTTTTCGCTTCGAGCCGGATACAACATGGTCACGGTAAGCGACCTTTTTGTGCGGGTGCCCGAGGAGATCACGTCGGTGACCTGGGCTCTCGAGTTTTCTGGTCTGACCAACATCGGAAAAGTTGGATTGCTCCTTCACGACGAACCGGACAGCGGAGCCAGCGCCGGGACTTTTTGGCTCAACGTCGGGACGAAAGCGGCGCCGGACTGGCAGTTGCAAACTCCAGCCAACGGCCGTGGAAACTTCTCCGCCCGTGTTGCCGCTCAAATTCCGCCGCCGTTAAGCTTGGCGGTCGGCAGCGTGGTTTATGAGGTGGGCGAACCGATCGAGGTCACTTTTAGCAACGGCCCCGGCAACCCCAAGGACTGGGTCGGCATCTATCGGTCGGAAATGATCCCCGGCTCCGCCGCCGCGGCGGCCTGGGCCTACGTGAACGGTTCCAAGTCGGCGGGGCAGGGTCTCACCGGCGGAACGCTCGTGTTCGATGCCGTGTTGGAGCCCGGCGACTACGTGGCGCGGTTTTTCGAGGATGACGATTTCAACCAGTTGGCCAGCGAGAACTTCTCTATCGCGGAACCGCCCGGCGTCACCGTAGGTAGTGAGGCATACCTTTCAGGTGAGACCATCACGGTTCATTTTGCCAACGGCCCCGGCAATCCGAAGGACTGGATCGCGGTTTACCGGCCGGACATCATTCCCGCCAAGGTGCCCAGCCTATTATGGGCGTTTGTCAACGGAACACAGATCGCCGGCGAGGGGCTTGTTTCCGGCTCCGTCAGTTTTGCTGCCGGCTTGCCGGCGGGCGAGTATGTCGCGAGATACCTCGAGAACGACGGCTACAACCAGTTGGCTGAAGCGTCGTTCAATGTGAAGGACAACACCGCACCGGTGATTACGTTGAAGGGAGAGCAAAGTGTCACGATCAAGGTTGGGGAAAACTATGAGGATGCCGGGGCGACGGCGAACGACGATGTGGATGGTGACATCACGCAGTCGATTGAGATCACCGGGATGATCATTACAGGTACTCCCGGCGTTTACACACTGACTTTCAAGGTGAAGGACAATAGCGGGAATGCTGCGACCCCTGTGGTGCGGACGGTAACGGTGGTGGATGAGGTTGCACCGGTGATCACGTTGAAGGGAGAGCAGAGTGTCACGATCAAGGTTGGAGAAAAGTATGAGGATGCCGGGGCGACGGCGAACGACGATGTGGATGGTGACATCACGCAGTCGATTGAGATCACCGGGATGATCATTACAGGTACCCCTGGCGTTTACACACTGACTTTCAAGGTGAAGGACAAGAGCGGGAATGCTGCCGCCCCCGTGGTGAGGACAATTAAGGTCGTCAAACTTGGCCCACCGATGCTAACCATTGCTCGGAATGCGAACGGCACTGTCACGGTCACTTTCGATGGCAAGTTGCAGACAGCGGTCGGTGTCAACGCTCCGTGGCAGGTGGTTGACTTGGAAAGCCCGGCAGTGTTGCCGGTTGAAAAGTCCGCCGTTTTTTTTCGTTCGATGCGCTGAGTCTCGAGCGGTCTCTCCTGTTTTTCCGGTCAAAAACCGATGAGAACATCGCCGAGCAGTACGAAGATTAACCCGTGGGTTTGGGTGGCTGCATGGATGGGCGTCATTTTCTTTTTTTCGACTGACCTGTTTTCCGGTCCACAAACGTCGCGCGTTATCGGGCCGTTTTTGAAGTGGTTCATGCCCGATGTTTCCGATGAAACCATCCGGGACATTCGGCTTGTTATTCGCAAAGCCGCACACGTACTCGAGTACGCGATCCTGTCGATCCTTAGCTGCCGCGCCTTGGCCCAGCGTGCCGCGCCGTCGCCGCTGCCGTTGGCCGCGCTTGGCCAAGCGGTGCTGATTGCGTCGGCGTACGCTGTGTTGGACGAGTGGCATCAGTCATGGACGGCCGAGCGCTTCGGGTCGCCGCTAGACGTGGCCATAGACTCCGTCGGCGCGACCGTCGGCGCTGTATTTTTCGCTTGGCTTTCGCGCCGCAAAACAGGGACAACCAGCCCATGAAGCGGCCGATGATCTGGGCGGTGGTGCCGTACATGCTTGGCATCGCCGTGGCCGATACCGGGTGGTTTCCGTTTTGGCTCGCCCTCGCCGCCTGCGTCGCACTGCCGGCGGCGGCCTACGTGTTGAAAGCATCCCGAACCGTCACGCTGATGCCGGTGCTGTTCGGCCTTGGCTTCGCCAACCAGGCGTTTCATCTCAGCCAAATCCCGGCAGGCGACCTCCGGAACCAACTTGGCGACGGGCAGCAGATTGTCACGATGACCGGCCGACTGGCCACTACGCCGGAGCATCGCGTCAGCGAGATCAACGGTGAGGAGTATTGGCGCTCGATGGTGGAACTCGCCGTAAGCGAGATCGAGACAGACACCGGCCGCTCGGCTGCAAGCGGCACGGTGCACGTCTCTGCGCCGTTCCGTCTGGCCAAGCGTTACTACGCCGGACGACGGGTGGAGGTTTCCGGCGTCATAAAACGCCCGCCGGTCGCTCAGGCCAATGGCATGTTTTCCTATCGCGACTATCTGGCCCGGCACGGCATCCACTTTCAGTTACGCACCAAGACTCCGAGGGATTGGAGGCTGTTAGACGAGGCCAAGCCGCCCGCACCTCCGCTGTCCGTCCGCTTCCAGCGTTGGGCGCGGGACACCCTGGCCAAGCCGCTCGGTGGGGAGGATGATGTCGTCCGTCTGCTTTGGGCAATGACACTTGGCTGGCGCACGTCACTCAGCGGCGAAGTGGCCAAGCCGTTCATGTACTCGGGCACGATGCACATTTTTGCCATCAGTGGACTTCATATCGCGATGATCGCCGCGATTCTCGTCCAGTTAATGCGAATAGCCCGGTTGCCCCGTGTCGCGTGCGGCTTGCTGTTGATTCCGGTGCTTTGGTTTTACGTGGCGGCGACCGGCTGGCAGGCATCCGCTGTGCGTTCGTCGGTCATGGTGACCATCGTGGCGATGGGCTGGATTCTCAAGCGCCCCGGCGACTTGGTCAATTCGCTTGCCGTTGCTGCCGTGCTGATTCTGCTTTGGGAGCCGCAACAGTTGTTCATGACCGGCTTTCAGCTTTCGTTCTGTGTCGTGTTTTCGATTGCGATGTTTGCCCTGCCACTGCAGGAGCGGATTCAAAATCGGCTGCAACCCGACCCGTTGCTGCCGCCGGGGTTATGGCCGTGGTGGTCTCGTTTTGTGGTTCGGATTGTGACCCCGTTGCTTGCGGTGTCCGCCGCGGCATGGCTGGGTTCGCTGCCCTTGGCGGCATCAACTTTCAACCTATTCACGCCGGTGACACTGCTGGTCAACTCGCTCATCGTTCCGCTCGCCGGCTTGGCTCTGGCCAGCAGTCTTGGCTGTTTGATTTTTGCTGTCTGGCTTCCTCTTGTTTCGGAGTTGTTCGCCCACAGCGCCTGGCTGTGGATGCGTTTGATGATGTGGCTCAGCGAAACGGCGGCCGCATTGCCGCTTGGGCATCAGTACGTAACTGCGCCGCCCGATTGGCTGATGTTGATTTACGTGGTGGCCCTGGCCTTGTGGGCGATGCCGTTGGTATTAAAAACTAAGCGCCTTGGTACGCTGGCGCTGGCCGGATTGGCTTTTGTCTTGTTCGCGGTGGAGAGCTTGGCCAAGCGTGGTGATTTCAAACTGACGGTGCTGCCGCTCGATAGCGGCTCGGCGATGTTCGTCGAGCCACACGACGACAAGCCGTTGCTCATCGACTGCGGCAGCGACTCCGGCGGGCGGTTTTCCGTGGTGTCGTTTTTGCGGACGCGCGGCCACGACGAGCCGCCGTGGGCCGTGGCGACGCATGGCGACCGGCATCACGTGCAGGGCTACGGCAGCTTGGCCGAGGAGATGGGCTGGCCGGTGATGTTTGTTAACCTAACCCGGTTCAACTCGCCGTACTACAAGGAAATGATGGAGGGGCTGGAGGCCGCTGGCCAGCCTCCGATCGTCGTTGCGCGCGGCAACTCCATCGCCGGCTGGGAGGTGCTGCATCCGCCAATCGGTGAGCGCCTGCCCAAGGCCGACGACAACATGACGGTGCTTGCACGCGAAGTACACGGCGTGCGCGTGCTGCTGCTCTCCGACCTCGGCGAGGCGGGGCAGGCGGACTTGGCCGGGAGCGGATTGGATTTGCGCAGCGACATTGTGGTGACCGCCATGCCTGGCGTGGGTGAGCCGCTTGGCCAAGCGCTGCTCGCGGCGATTGAGCCGAAGGCAATCGTGCTTAGCGCCTGCACGTATCCGTACGCGGATATTCCGTCGGCGGCACTGCTGGAGCGTTTGGCCAAACGCAACGTGCCGTTCTTCAACACGCTGGCTGATGGCGGGATTGAAATTGTCATTCGCCGAAACGGCGAGTGGCGGATCGAGTCGATGCACGGCCGTGAAGTTTCAACCCCACTCGAAGAACTAAAAACCCCCTGATCAGCGGCCGAGCAGTTTGCCCATCCCCGGCATGGCCCCCGCGCCGCCCATCTTGGCCATCATTTTCTGGAACTTGCCCATTTTCTTCATCATTTTCTGCATCTCGCCGAAGCGCTTGAGCAGGCTGTTGAGCGCGGCGACGGTCGTGCCGCTGCCGGTGGCGATGCGGCGGCGGCGGCGCGCGTTGAGGATCACCGGCGTGCGCCGTTCCTGCGGAGTCATGCTGCAGATCATCGCCTCCATTTGGCGGAATTCCTTTTCGCCCTTGCCGAGGTCGGAGCCTTTTATGGCACTTCCGCCGCCGGGTAGCATCTCGACGATGCTCTCCAGCGAGCCCAGTTTTTTGATCTGCCGAAGTTGATCGAGAAAATCCTCGAGGGTGAAGTGACCCTTTTTCATCCGCTCCTCGAGTTTAAGGGCGGTTTCCTCGTCGATCGCTTCGGCGGCTTTCTCGACGAGGCTGACGACATCGCCCATGCCGAGGATGCGTGACGCCATTCGGTCGGGATGGAACGGCTCGAAGTCGTCGAGTTTTTCGCCGGTGCCGGCGAACTTGATCGGCTTGCCGGTGACTTCGCGGAAACTGAGCGCCGCGCCGCCGCGCGCGTCGCCATCGAGCTTGGTCAGGATAGCGCCGGTGATGCCCAGTGCCTCGTCAAAATGTGTGGCGACGCTGACCGCCTCCTGCCCGGTGGCGGAGTCGAGCACGAGCAGGATCTCGCGCGGCTGAACCCGGTCACGAAGCTGGATGAGTTCCTGCACCAGAGGCTCGTCGATCTGCAGCCGGCCGGCGGTGTCGAAAATGACCACATCAATGCCGTCCGCCTTGGCCTTGGCCATCGCGCCGTCGGCGATCTTGAGCACGTCCTGTTCGCCACGCATGAGGAAACACGGCAGATCAAGTTGCCTGGCCAGGGTCTCGATCTGGTCCATTGCGGCTGGCCGGTAAACGTCCGCGCCGACTAGCAGCGTTTTGCGATCCTCGGCGGCGAGCAGGCGGGCGAGCTTGCCGCTGGAGGTGGTTTTGCCGGAGCCGTGCAGGCCGCACATCATCAGGCTGAGCGGCTGTGCGAAGCCGCGCGGCAGGTCGAGTTCGCTACGCTTGGCGCCGAGCAGCGCGACCATCTCGTCGCTGATGATTTTGACGATCTGCTGTCCGGGCTGGATGCTGGCGACGACCTCCTCGCCGAGCGATTTTTCCTTCACGCGGGCGATGAACTGCTTGGCGACCTTGAAATTAACGTCCGCATCGAGCAGTGCCTTGCGTACCTCGCGCAGCGCCTCGGAGACGTTGGTTTCGCTGATTTTGCCGAGTCCCCGGAGGTTGCGGAAGGTCTTTTGGAGTTTATCGCTGAGCGCGTCAAACATGGGTGCCGACGATAGAAACACAAACGGTGTTTGACAAGCGCGTCACAATTTGGCGTAATCCGCCGCCCTTTTCGGGGGGTAGGATACCGAAGCGGTCAAACGGGGCGGACTGTAAATCCGCTGGCTTAGCCTTCACAGGTTCGAATCCTGTTCCTACCACCACTTCTTTTTAATTGTTGCTCACTCCAAACACTCCCCGGCCCCGGGGGTCGGGTGAGCCGGTGAACGGCTTGCCAGCTTGGCCAATGCCGATTGCTTGTGCCGCGCCGAGCGTGTTGACAATCTCCACTTTGTGGCCCTTGGCGCGGAGCGCGTCGATGGTCGCTTGGCCAATCGCCTTCTCGACGAGCAGACGGTCCGGTTTCCATTGGTGATGAAACCGCGCCTGACCAAGCGCCTCGGCGGCCGACTTGCCGAAGTCAACCACCTGGATGATCGCCAGCAAAACCTGCGTGATGATGGTCGGGCCGCCGGCTGCGCCGACGGTGAAGACCGGTTTACCGTCCCGCAGGACGATCGTCGGGCTCATGCTCGAGAGCGGGCGCTTTCCTGGGGCAATCGCATTGGCCTCTGCGCCGATTAAGCCAAAGGCGTTGGGCGCGCCGGGCTGTGCGGAGAAATCATCCATCTCGTTGTTCATCACGACGCCGGTGCTAGGGATGACCACGCCGGAGCCGAAGGTGGTGTTGACCGTCGCCGTGCAGGCCACCCACCAGCCATCGGTGTCAGCGGCGGAAAAGTGGGTCGTGTGCTTACCAAACAAGTCCGTGACGGCGTTCGGTGGCGTCGAGTGGGTATCGATCCTGGCCGCTTTTGCGGGGTCGATATTTTTGGCGAGTCGCCGCGCGTATTTTTTTGCGGCCAAGCCCCTGGGCACCGGTGCGAAGTCGGCGTCACCGAGCCAGTGGGCGCGATCGGCGAACGCCAGCCGCATCGCTTCGGTGACGAGATGAACGAACTCGGCGGAGTCGGGTGCCATCGAGTGTAGCTCGAACACCTCGAGGATGTTCAAAATCTGTGCCACGTGCACGCCGCCGGAGCTGGGCGGAGGGAAGCCGACGATCTCGTGCCCGCGATAAGTCGTTCGTACCGGCTCGCGCCGCTTGGCTTTGTAACTGGCCAAGTCCTTGCGCGTGATGAGGCCGCCGTTCGCGCTCATCCACTGCTCGGTCTTCAGCGCGAATGGGCCGCCATAGAACCAATTGGCTGAGTGACGGGCGATGTTGCGGTACGATCTAGCCAAGGCCGGTTGCTTTAGCCAATGGCCGCTTGGCCAGGCGTTGCCATCGATATCAAGGAAGATATGTGCGCTGCTGGGGAATTTTCTTAGCTTTTCCACCACTTGGCCAAGCCGCTGCAGGTACGAATGGTCGAGAGCGAACCCTTGCTCGGCGATCGTTGCCGCTTTGCCAAGGTGCTCGGCGAGATTGATATTGCCGTGTTGCCGGATTGCGAGGTCGTACGCGGCCAACGCGCCGGGCACGCCGATAGCCAACGCGCCGGTGCGGCTAAGTGCGGGGTGGGCTTTGCCGTCGCGCAAATAAATGTCGCGGCTGGCTGCTGCTGGGGCGGTTTCGCGGCCGTCGATCGCCGCGAATCTGCCGTTCGGCTTGCGGATTAGCATGAAACACCCGCCGCCGATGCCGGAGTTGAAGCCGTCCACCACGCCCAAAGTTAGCGCGGCCGCGACGGCGGCATCGACGGCGTTACCGCCTCGCTCGAACGCATTCATCGCCGCTTTGGTGGCGAGGGGATGCACGGTTACCGCCGCACCGGTTCGCTCCGCAGCTTGGCCAAGCGGGAGTCCGAGCAGAAGCAGGATGACAACACGATTCAACATGCCCGGTGGAGGATGTTTTGTGGCAGCGAATGTTGCAAGTCGGTTCTCGGCTTTACAAATTGGGGCACGGATTTCACCGGGGGGTGAGATAAGTTGACTCGCCCTGAGGTGGGGGTATGCTGTAGTCGCATTTCACGATGAACGTTCATTTTAAACTCCTGGCGCGTATTGTTTGTCTTTGGGGCTGCGTTTCCGGCGGTATTGCGGTTGAGGCAGTTTCGCCGAAAATGGCGGATGCCTTTTTTCAGGATACAAAGGTGTGGGACGTGGCGTTGACGGTGTCACCGGAAAATTATGCCGCGCTTGAGCCGGCGGGCGGGCGAGGGTTCGACGTGGATTTTAAATACGTCCGTGCCGGCGTCCGTATCGCCGGCCAAGCGTTCAAGGATGCCGGCCTGCGGTACAAGGGCAACTCCAGTTTCTCAACCGCGCGTGGTATTCCGAAGAAATCGTTCAAGATCGATTTCAACAAGTTCACCAAGGGGCAGAAATTTCTCGGGCTGACCAAGCTGAATCTGAACAACAACGTCCTCGACCCGTCGCAGATTCGTGAGGCGCTGGCGTACCGGATTTGGCGCAAGCTGGGGCTGCCGGGATCGCGCACGGCGTTCGCGCGGGTGACGTTGACCGTGCCGGGGCGGTTAGACAAAAAACTGCTTGGCCTGTACGTCGTGGTGGAGCAGGTGAACGGGCCATTCCTAAAGGAACGATTTGGCACGGACAAGGGCCTGTTGCTCAAACCGGAGCGCAGCCTGTCGTTGCCGTATCTCGGCGAGGCGTTCGCAGAATACGAGCGGGTGTACGTGCCCAAATCCGACGCAAAACCGCGGTTGGCCAAGCGCCTGATGGCCTTCACGCGGTTGCTTAGCCAAGCGGAAGACGCTGAGTTTGCGAAGCGGATCGGCGGCTTCGTGGATCTTGGGCAGTTTGCCAAGTTTACTGCGGCGCACACGGTGTTGTCGCACCTCGACAGCTTCCTGTTACGCGGCCACAACTACTATCTCTACTTGCCAAAAGCAGGCGGCAAGTTTGCGTTTTTACCGTGGGACGTGAACAGCACATTTGCCAGCCACCGCTCGGCGGGCAGCCCGGAGCAGCAGTTCGATCTCAGCGTGAAGCAGCCATTCGCAAAGGGTCAACGATTGCTCGAACGCTTGATGAAGCTGAAATCGTTCCGCGAGTCGTACGGGGCGGAATTGAAAAAAATAGTGGGTACGCATTTCTCCAGTGAGTCGATCAGCCGGGACATGGCGGAATTACGCAAGGCGGTGGAGCCAACGGTCAGGGAGGATGAATATAGCGACCACCGGGAGTTTTTGAATAATTTTGAAACCCCAAAAGACTTCACCTCGAGTGAATCGGATGGTGGGTTTCGCGTGGTGCGCAAGCCGCTACTGCGGGAGTTCGTCTCGAAGCGGCACGAGTCGATTGCCGCACAGTGGGCCGGCGAGAGGGAGGGCTACACGCCTGGTTCGCGCCGGCGCCCAAGTGGTCGGGGCGAGCGCCGAGAGCGCCTCTAAAGCAAGCTCCACTTGGCCAGGCGCAGAACGGCGCGCGGGCGGCTACTCATTTGCTCGTACCACGCAGTGAGAAGGGTGCCATCCTGCAATTCGACAGTCGAGGGGTAACCGAGATCGCCGTTAGCGCCGTCGCCGGAAACCGTGATCGGCTCGCTCCAAGTTTTGCCGTGGTCGCTGCTGATGCGCGCCTGGTTGCCAAACGGCTTGCGGCGATAGCCGTAACTCATCAGCAAACGGCCATCGCGCAGTCGCAGCAGGTGCGAGGGTAATCCCCAGACGCCGATCGAGTGTGGCACGCTCCAGGTTTTGCCGCCGTCGGGGGACTCGGTCTGGAGTGTCTCACTTCTGTTGGCTGGGTTATTGTTTCTAATTTGCACGACGATCGTACCGTTGGTGGCCTCAACGGCGTGCAGTTCGTGGTATTCACTGGGATCATCGCCGGCGCGGGTGGGAAATTGCGCCAGTTTTTTCCACGACCGGCCGTCATCGGTGGACTCGCAGACGCCAATCCACTGGCCGCTCTTCCATAAATCCTTCCCGGCGTAGAGCTGTCGGCCGTCAGCGAGTTGAATCGGCCCGTGCGGGCTGTTGACGATCGAGTCGTACGGCGTGGACCAGGTGACGCCGCCGTCGGTTGAGCGGAGCATCCACGTGCCGAGCTGTGCTTTGCGCTCGGCTGTGCTGATGCGGTTGTGCGCGCCGCGCCAGCGCGCCTGCCGCGCGACGTCCCATTTGTTAATGTTGCCGTTGTTGAACCGGTACTCGTAGGCCAGAGAGGAAAACGTGGTGGCGAGCAGAGTGTCCTTGGCCGTCTCCAGGATGCCGACGTCGCGGTCATCGATCGCAAGGTCGAGCAGCACGCGGGGGAACGTCCACGTTTTGCCGTCGTCGTCCGAGCGCATCAGTTCCACCTGGCCAAAGGGGCAGACGTGCGACTCGCGTCCGCCGGAGCAGACGAGCAGTAACTGGCCGTTGCGCCGCCGAGCCAGTGTCGGCCAGCCGTGGTAGTGATTCGGGCGCAGGCTGACGACCCCGATGCCGTGCACCTTGGCCAGGTGCCTGGTTGTTTCAGAACGAATGTGCGGGGCGAATGCGGCACCAAGGCCAAGCGCGGCCGATTGGCGAAGCATGCGGCGGCGGGAGAGGGGACGAGGCTTCACGTCGGGGACGGTAGCGTGATTTTGCAGGGTGGACAAGCCGGCCACGCGGAGTTCGTGGAGTATTGACGGGTCAACAGTACGAACAGGGTTGGATAATGGTGGGCGTTACTCTTGTTTTTTACTCCGGCGGGAAGATATGATGATGGTGGAGGCGATGCCGATGGGGATGGCGCTAAGCAGCGTCATGACGATGATGAGCAGGGCCAACTCGGGGGTGCTCATCGCATGGGGTGCGGGTTTGAATTGGATCTCGGCCACCAGCGGCAGGTGGTCGGATGCCTCGGTTTTCGGCACGTCCATCCATCGTACCCTGAAGTTTTTTTTACCGGAGAGCCAGATGTAGTCGATTCGCCGCGTCGGGTTTTTGCTGCTCATCGTGAAGCCGTTGCCCTTGCCGGCGATACCCCATGCATCGGTCCATTTTTTGCTGAGTCGTTTGTGCAGTTCGCTGTCCGGCATGTCGTTGAAGTCGCCGCATAACAGGGCAGGCAGGCCGGTGTGTCTGGCGAAGAGGTCGGCGAATTGGGTTTCGCTGAACAGTCGCTCACCCGGGTCGCCGGTGTGGTCCAAGTGCGTGCAGATGAAGAGCAGTTGGCCCTGGGCAATTTTCAGCACGGCCTGCAGGACGCCTCGTTGCTCGCCTTCGCGAGCCTGTTTCAGGCGGTGATTTTCGTATGACTCGATGGGAAAGCGACTCAGGATAGCGGTGCCGTATTGGCCACCTTGAAAGTTATCGAGGTTGGCTCCAAACGCGACGTTCATCCCGGTGAGCCTGGCCAGGTCCGCCGGCATGTCGATGCCGCCGGTGCGCTTGGTGTTTCTGTCAACCTCCTGCAGGGCGATGACGTCTGCGTTGGACTGTCGGAGGACGTTGGCGATGCGCTCAAGATCTACCTTGCCGTCCAGTCCCTCGGCGTGGTGGATGTTGTAGGTCATCACGCGCAGAACCACCGGCGTGATATCAGGTGAATTGCAGCCGGGCAGCAAACAATAGCCAAGTACTGAGAAAAAAAGACAGAGGCCACGCGACCCCTGCCTGATGAATTGCCTCATGACGATGGCCTAGTTTTTCTTCTTCCGCCTGAGTCGGAAATCGGCCGGCTTCTTGTTTTGATCGGGCCAGTATTCATTCGACCTGAAACTGTATTGCTCTGGGTTGAGTTTCTTAACGAGGTTCACTTTGGTGCCGGCGTTGGGTATTTTTAAATCAAGCAGCCAATAGGCTCCGTTGATCAATATCCGGCGCGTTCCCTCAGCGACCAGATCGGTCGAGGAACCCATGGTGGTGGCAAACGTCCGGCCCTTTTTGCCACCGGGAACCTGATAATCCTTGGTCCAGAAGACCGGTATCATGGGGTTGTTTTTCCGGCCCTCCACCGCCTCGTCATCGGTCGGCTTCATGCCGAAGAAAGGATCGTTTGTGCGTGGTCCTTTGCGCTTGGTGACCTGCCCGAGAATGATGTGTTGCGACCCCTCCGGTAGTGGCAGTCGAACACCGTAAACGTCAGTTGGTCCCCAGACGTCGCCATTCTTGACACCGCGCGTGGTGGGGTGTTTCTCCGCGCCCGGCG
This sequence comes from Verrucomicrobiota bacterium, assembly GCA_030747575.1. Lineage (GTDB taxonomy): Bacteria > Verrucomicrobiota > Verrucomicrobiia > Limisphaerales > UBA1096 > UBA1096. The sequence continues at coordinate 16,154 of JASLKI010000302.1, forward strand.
CGATGATACCCACCGTGCTCTCGCTCTTGTGCCCACCGTGATGGTTTTTCCAGAAATCACCGAGCACCACTTTGCCAAAGCCGCCCTGCCATTCCTTTTTCGGTCCGCCGTAGCCATTGCTGTAATGGGCGTATTTTTTGTTACCGGCGATGTTGAATGCGTGGGTCGCCGTGCGCATGCCGATCACTGGGCCACCGCGCTTGAGGTAGGCGTCGATGTGCGCCATCTGTTCGTTCGGAAGATCGCGGAAGCGGGTCGCGATAAACATCAGGTCGGCGTCGGCCAACGCCTCAAGGCCGGGGATGTTGCTGCGGTTATTCGGATCGACGATGCCGCTCTTGGGGTCGATCGCGAAGACCACTCGGCAATCGAAACCGTGATTCCGTGAGAGGATGTCGGCGAGCGCGGGCATCGCCTCCTCGGAGCGGTATTCCTCATCGCCGGAGATTAGCACGACTTTTTTGCCCTTGCCCGGGCCTTTTTTGCCCTTGTAATCGAGCCATTGCTCGGATGCCGCGGAGGCGCTCACCGCCGCGGAGGCGAAGAGGGTGATCAGCAGTTTTGATGTGTGTTTCATATCGATAAAAAATGGTACTCGAGGCCCAAACCGTAACGGCTGCCGGGCCGATTGCAACCCTGTTGCGGGCGAAATCACTCGTCGCTCGCCCGCCGTTTGCCTAAGGTCTTTGGCGAAGTACCGGTGATGACGCCCGATAAAAAACCAGTCAACCCGTGGCTCGTGACCGGCATCAACCTGCTGGCGTGGCCTGGCATCGGTACGTACGTTGGCGGGCAGAAAGCCGTGGGCGCCATTCAGGCCGCCTTCGCTCTGGCCGGCGGGCTTTTGAGCCTGAGCCTCATCGTGGTGCTGTTTCGCCTCGCGATGAAACTGGATTCAACCCACTTCGACACCGAGTCGTTCATGGAGGCCAACGGCATGCTGATTGGCCTGGGCGGGAGCGGCCTTGGCCTCTTGGCGATTTCGTGGGTCTGGGCTGCCGTGAGTTCCTTTCAAATAGCAACTCGTTCAAAAAGCAGAGACTGATTATGGGCAACGCTGCACCAGAAACCGTCCTCGGAAAACTGACGCGCCGCGAGTTTCGCGAGCGGATGGCGTCCGGCGAACTGGTGGGCTGCCTCATCCCGGTCGCGGCGATCGAGCAACACCTCGAGCATCTGGCGATGGAGCATGACTGGCGCAGCGTTGGGTTGGTGGCCCGCGCCGCGGCCAAGCGACTGGCCCCGCGCGTGCTCGTTGCCGAGGGGCTGATGTGCGGTATCAGCGAGCATCACATGCGACATCCCGGCACGTTGACGCTCCGGCCCGGGACGTTCCTCACGGTGCTCGGCGATATGATCGACAGCATGGTGCGCGCCGGCTTTCGCAACATCGTCGTGGTCAACGGGCACGGTGGAAACATCGAGCCGATCCGCGGCACGTGGGATCAGTTCCTGAGGCAGTTCGATCGTACGAACCTGCATTTTTTGTCCTATTGGGAAACGCTTGGCCAGCCGGACGCCGACGAGCTACTGCGCGGCGGCAAGCGGCTGCCGGACGACATGCCGGGGCACGCGCAGGAGTTTGAGACAGCCATTGCCATGGCCAAGTTCCCCGAGAACGTCCGTGCCGATGCTCTTGCCGATCAGCCCGACCGGAGCCCCGCCGTGGCGACGGCGGAGCAGGGGAGCGAGTGGTTCGAGCGCGTGACCGTGCGCTTGGCCAAGTTTGTTGAGGAGGTCATCGACGGCGGGCGGCAGTCCGAGACCCCGCCGTTTCACCCGTAGCCGCTTGGCAAAGATTGCGATTTATTCGGCGAACTCAAAATCCCCTTGCAAGGCCGGGGGAGGTTTGGCAGGGTGCGCGCCCTTCAGGGTGCGCCCGTAGATCAACTGGATAGATCGCATGGCTACGAACCATGAGGTTGGGGGTTCGAATCCTCCCGGGCGTACCATTCAAAAAAGCTTTTCAAGAGGGGTGGCTTGGGTACTCTTCGCGCATGAAGTCCCATTCTGTTTCCAGACGTCGTTTTCTCCAGTCCTCTGCGGTTGCCAGTGCGCCGTTGATCCTGCCCTCCGGAATCTGGTCGGCCAAGGTCAAGCCGAACGACAAGATATCCGTCGGTTTCATTGGCATGGGCATCCAGAACCGGGGCCTTCAAAGACGCTTTATGGGCGACAAAAACGTCGTCTGCGTGGCTGTTTCGGACTGCGACACCACCCGTCGCAACGCCGCCCGCGACACTGCCAACAAGCGTTACGATAACAACGACTGCAAGACCTACGTCGATTTCCGTGAACTAATCGCGCGGGATGACATCGACGCGGTGAGCATTGCCACGCCGGACCATTGGCATGCCATCCAGACCATCGACGCGGTGAACTCCGGCAAGGATGTTTACTGCGAGAAACCGCTCACCCATAACGTCCACGAATCGGTCGAGGTGATGAGAGCGGTGAAAAAGAACAAGGCCATTTTGCAGACCGGTTCGATGCAGCGTTCCTCGCGCGAGTTCCGCGTGGCCTGCGAACTGGTGCGCAACGGTGTCATCGGCAAAGTTGAGCGCACCGCAGTCAACGTCGGCCCTCCCGGCGTGCCGTGCGACCTGAAGACGGAGACCAAGGAGCCGGGCCTCGACTGGGAAAAGTGGATCGGTCCCGGCCCGATGCGTGGCTACAGTTCTGTGCTCAGTCCGCGCGGGGTGCACGGCCACTTCCCGCACTGGCGCAACTACAAGGAGTACGGCGGCGGCATGGTTTGTGACTGGGGCGCACACATGATCGACATCGTGCAATGGGGGCTGGGCATGGACGACAGTGGCCCGGTGGGCACCATCCCGGCCGAGAACCCCAAGGCAATGAAGGGAGCGCAACTGGTTTACGATGGTAACGTTCCGTTGATGCATGGTACGGGGATGGGATCGAGCTTTTACGGCACCGAGGGGCGCGTGGAGTGTCACCGCGGTCGGATTGGCCTTTGGCTAGGGGAGAAGTTCATCGCCGGCCGGACAGGCGGAGACAGGAACATTAACCTCGGCAAGGAACTCGATAAGATGGAGTCCGAGTACCTCAAGGATGCCAAGGTGAAGCTGTATCGCAGCAGTAGCCATATCCCGGATTTCCTCAACTCGATGCGCACCCGAAAGAAGCCGTGCACGCACGAGATCATCGGTGCGCGCACTGCGATCGCCTGTCATCTATTAAACCAGACCTACTACAACCACGCGGCGATCAAGTGGAATCCGAAGAAGAACACATTCGCCGCCGGCGGCGACCCCAAGTGGCTGACCCGCGATTACCGCGGCGAATGGGACGTTTGACCTTGGCCAAGCGCTTGGCCGGAAGAGATGTAAAAATCTTTACTTGAATATCGTGGGCGATTTCTGTATCCGTCTGCGTGCGCGGGGATTTCTGGGCCAAACCACACAGGATATACCAATACCGTTTTTTAGCCGTCGCCACTTTGGGTGACTTGCTTTGGCATTTTCATTGGTACCACTCGATTTTTCTTCCCCCAGCATTTTTAGTGAAAGCAGACCACATTCGAAATATAGCGATTATCGCGCACGTGGATCACGGCAAGACCACGCTCGTGGATGAGTTGCTGCAGCAGAGCGGCACATTCCGTGACAACCAGATTGTCGCCGAGCGGGTCATGGACTCGATGGATCTCGAGCGCGAAAAAGGGATCACCATCAAGGCCAAGAATGCAGCCATCAAGTGGAACGGCTACACGATCAATATTATCGACACGCCGGGCCACGCCGACTTCGGTGCCGAGGTGGAGCGTGTGATGAAGATGGTCGACGGTGTACTGCTGCTGACCGATGCCGTGAGCGGGCCGCAGGCGCAGACGCGCTGGGTGCTGCGCAAGGCGCTTGGCCACGGGCTTAAGACGATCTGTGTGGTCAACAAGATCGACCGCGACACCGCCCGCCCGCAGTGGGTGCACGACAAGGTGCTGGAATTGTTTCTCGAGTTGGGTGCGGACGACGACCAGTTCAACGCGCCGTTCCTCTACGGCAGCGCCAAGCTTGGCTTCGCGGACCACAAACTCGACGGGCCGCGCAAAGACATGACCGACCTGTTCGAGACCATCATCGAGCGCGTGCCGCCGCCGGTGGTCGAGGAGGCACCGTTTCGCATGTTGGTCAGCAACATCGACTGGGACGACTACGTCGGTCGCATGGCCATCGGACGGATTTTATCCGGGGACGTCCAGCAGGGAGACATGGTCAATGTGCTTGGCCGCAACGGCAACCGGCAGAGGATCAAGATCATCAAGCTGAAACAGTTTTCCGGCCTGCAGGCGAACGATGTGATCAAGGCCACCGCGGGCGATATCGCGGGGCTGGCCGGGTTTGACGAGGTGGATATCGGCGACACGCTCGCAAAGGCCGACGACGCGGAGCCGCTGCCGTTCGTCGAGATCGATCCCGCCACCGTGCAGATGGAGTTCTCCGTGAACGACGGCCCGCTCGCCGGGCTTGACGGCAAAAAAGTCACCTCACGCGAGATCCGCGCGCGGCTCGAACGCGAGACCAAGTCCAACATCTCCATCAACGTGCACGACACCAGCGAGAGCACCCGCTTCCTCGTGGACGCTCGCGGCAGCATGCAGATCGCCGTGCTGCTTGAGACGATGCGCCGCGAGGGCTTTGAGTTGCTCGTGTCGCGGCCGACCGTTTTGTACAGGGAGATCGACGGCAGACGAAACGAGCCGTTTGAGCAGATTTGGGTCGAGGTGCCGGAGGCGCATCTCGGCACCGTCATGGAGACGCTCAGCAAGCGCTTGGGCAAGATCTCGAATATCGAGCATCACACCGCCGGCGTGACCGTCACGGCGGAGATCCCGACGCGCGGGCTGATCGGTTTCGAGAGCGACCTCGTCACTCTCACCAGCGGTAATGGTGTGATGAGCCACTCGTTTCTCGAGTACCGGCCATACAGCGGCGACCTCGTCACGCGCCAGACCGGCACGCTGGTCAGCATGGGAAAAGGCACCGCCATGGCCTATGCGCTGGACGTGCTGCAGGCGCGCGGCCGCTTGTTTGTGGCGCCGGGAGACGAGGTGTACGGCGGTCAGGTGATCGGCGAAAACCCGCGTCGCGACGACCTGCCGGTGAACCCGACCAAGGCCAAGCACCTCGACAACATGCGCTCCTCCGGCGCGGACAAGGCGATCCTGCTGACGCCACCAATCCTCTTCTCCATCGAGCGAGCCATCGAGTACATCGACAACGACGAACTGGTCGAGGTCACGCCGAACCATTTGCGTTTCCGCAAGCGCATCCTCGATGCCAACGACCGCCGGAAGGCAACCAAGCGCGCGAAAGCCGTCGGGCTGGCTCAGGTCTGAGTTGCCTCCACCGCGCCAAGCAGCTACTTCACCTCGCCCCAGATTTTTTTCAGGAGCTTAAACATCCCCGGGTCGTGCTCATTGAGTTCGGCACGGACGAACGGATAGAAATCGTTCACGCCAAGGTACGCCTCGGTGCACTCGGCGAAATACTCCATTTGGTTTGTCAGGCCGTAATGCTTCACTGTTTGGCCCGAGTAGAGTAGCACTTTTTTGTAGGTGCCCTTGGCCTTGGCCTTTTTGTATGCATCGAGGACGGCCTTGTTTTGGAAGCCGTTCTCGAGCACTTGGTCGTGATAGGCGTGCGCCAACTCGTGCAGGATCACGTACGGGTGCTTGGCCCATTGGCCGCGGTCCAGCAGCGCCTTGGCCCGGGGGATGTGGACGTGTTTCACGAGACGCGGATCATGCCTGTTCGCGCGGAGCCACGTGACACCCGGGTGATACTGCATCGAGCTAAGCGGTTCGTAGTGGTGGTCCAACCAGATCGGCAGTTTTTGCAACGCCTTCACTCCGGCCTCGGGGAGGATATATTTTATCCGCTGCAGGTGGTTGGCCAGCGCGGTGAAAACCTGGCTCTTTAATTCGTTGTTCTCTTTTTTGAGAAGCTTGGGATCGACCTTGATCGTCCATCCCTCGAGTTTTTTCACGATAGGATCGTAAAAATTGTTCTCCTTTTTCTCTGCCACCGCTTGGCCAAGCGCACCGAGCACGAGTGCGATCGCGAGTATCGTTTGTTTGGTTATTTTGGGCATGTTAAAATTATTTTCCGGTCAGCCTGAGCAGTGCCTGGCCAAGGGCATCACCGATGAGGAAGTAGCTCTCGGCATTGCCGTACCAGTGATGGCCGTGGCCAACGTTCGGTGACTCTTTGGCTGGCCGCGCGAACTGTGTGGTTTGCACGAACGTTGTGTTTGGGCCAAGGGCCTTGGCGGCGGATTTTTGGGCCTTGCGAATCGTGAGCATATTGTTGCCGGCCTTGGATCCACCGTTGCCGAGTTCGCCGATGACAACCGGCAGATTTGGCTGCTTAAATTCCCTGCGCACATCCTTGACGAGATTGATTAGGTTGGCTTCGTATTCCTTCAATGCATCGTCGTCGAACATGTCGTTCCAGCCCTGGAACCAGACGAAGCCGCTGAGTTCTGGTTTGTGCTTGGCCAACTGTGGGAATTCATGGCCAATCTTGGCCAGGCCCTCGCGGTATTCGGCAAGCATCTTTTTGTAGAATTCACCGGTGCTTCCGTTGGAGCTGGGTGGGCGGAAATCTTTGTGGATGCTTTTGCCTCCCCACGCTGTCTTGATGAGAAGTACCGGTTCTTCGTAAGCCTCTCCGACGAGGTGGCCGAGTTGAAATTCCGGCCCGATGTGGTGATTTCCTCCATAGCCGGTGAAGCCGACCGTCAGTCCTCCGGTCTTTATTTGTTCCTCGGTTTGATGCCGGACAAAGACGTCGTCGCGAACGATCCAGTCGCCTTTGGCATCAACGATGTGTTTGTAGAGGTTGGCGTGCTCCCGGTTTTTCATCACGTTTTTCAGGATGCCCTTGCCGCCGTTGTAATATTTAGGATGATCAAAATCGACTACGCCCTGGCCCTGCATGTTGGACTGGCCAGCGAGCAGGAAGACACGAAGTTTGTTGGAGTCTTTGAGGTGCTTGTCGAGAAACGCGTAGCCGGCGTCGAGTGCGGTTTTGTTGAAAATGGCAAAGAAGTGGCCAGCGCCATTTATGATGTGTAAGTCGGTCTCGACGCCCGCCTTTTTGAGCGCCGTATGCAGTGCGGTTGGGCCGGCGTAGCCCACGGTAGGATGGGTTTTCACCGGTACGAGCATATCTGCTGATCCGTTGAAGAAGAAAATCGGAGCGTCGTCCTTGTCGACAAAAGCAGTGGGCGACGCCGAATGATAGATTTCCCGCTTTTTGCTGAGCGAGCCCCCTAGCCAATAGGAGAGCATCTTAGAATTTTCTCGGTTAGTCCGAAAATCGGTTGGTGTGCCCCCCGCGACTGCAGCGGTGATTTTTGTGCCGAAGCCCTTCGGATCGTCCTCTTTCGACAGGCCAGTAGTGGCAAGCAGCGAAACCAGGTGGCCACCGGCAGAGTAGCCGATGGCGCCGATGCGGCCGGGGTCGACCCTGTAATCGGTTGCATTTCGCCGAATCCACCGGACGGCATCGCGGCAGTCCTCGATTTGCGCGGGGCTTTTGTGTTTCGGCGCGAGGCGGTAGTTGATTGCAAAGCAGGAGTAGCCGCGCCGAGCGAGGCTTTTGGCGTACATGGTGAGTTGGGTTCGAGAACCCGCCCGCCAGGCACCACCATGGACGATGAGCACGGCTGGAAAGGGGCCGTCTCCTTTCGGCAAGTAAGCATTAAGCTTAAGTTTTTTGCCGTGAATATCCTTGTAAACGATATCCTTGGTGCGGTCGAAACGGTACTCCGCGGCGGTCACCCCTGTACTGATACCAAGCAGGAGAAACCATACGGCAATGCGGTTCATGTCCGGGGAGTCTCTAGTTTCAAGGGTCAAGTTTCAAGCACACCCTTTGATGGCGCTTGGCCAAGCGGCCATTTGGAGAGTGTGACAACCACCAACAAGTTGAAAGCCAGGCCGAACACGCCAGCGTGGATGCCCCAGTTTGCCAGCGTGCCAAACCGGTATAGCGCGAAAATCAGCGCTAAGCCGCTGACGAGACCCCAGAACGGCGCGCTTGGTTTCATGCCGCGCCAGTGCATACCGAGGATGAAGCCGGGGCCAAGCTGCATCAGCATGTCGAATTTCATGTCCATCAGCTTCACGAGCGTCGGTTTGTTCTCGAGCGAGTTCAGGTAAATGGCAATCGCGGCCATCATCGCCACGACAACCCATGATATCGACTTGCCGATGAGCGTCAGCCTGGCCTCGCTGGCGGCGGGGTTGATTTGGCGATGATAAATATCCTTCGTCAGCATCGACGAGACGGAGAGCAGCACCGAGTCGGCGGTGGACATCAGCGCAGCCAACACTGCGGCGAGCAGCACCACGACGAGCCAGCGGTGGAACGGCGACTCGTCCATCACGATCCGGCAAATCTCGGCGAACACGCGGTCGGAGTCGGCGTCGGTCAGCGTGGCTAACTCCGGCGATGCCGCCGCCGTGACGCCGACGAACACAGCGATCAACGACGCTGTCAGCGGCAGGAACGCCATCATGGCGACGCCGTTGCGCAGCACGCGCTGGCTGCGCGCGGCGTAAATGCGCTGGATCGCCTGCGGGTAGAGCGCGCCGCCGATGCCCACCACGACGATGTAGCTGAACCAGCGGCGGATCGTCAGCGCGTCCGGCGCGGCGACCTTTTCAGACTTGGTTTCTTTGAGTAACTCGAAGCTTTTGGCCAGCCCGCCGAAGTGATCGAGCACAACGAAAAGCAGAATCGTGAAGCCCACCATCAAGATGCCACCTTGGATCACATCCGTCCACGCCACGGCGCGAAAACCGCCGAGCGTCTCGTAAACCAGCATGATCACCGCGAGCAGAATGACCCCGGCGACGAACGCTGTCTGCGGTTCGAACGTGGTCATGCCCTGCAGCAGCAGCCCCATCGCCGTGAGTTGAGCGAGTAGATAATTGCCGATGGCCACCACCATCGTGATCGAGGCCAGCACCGTGAACGGTCGATGGCTGAAACGATGCTCAAGGAAATCCGCGGGCGTGATGAAACTTTCGCGCTTAGCCAAGCGATGCAGTTTCGGGGCGAACACGAGATACACCACAATGATCGCGGTCATGAAGTGCACACTCATCAACCAGGCGTAACCAATGCGGAACGTCTTGCCGGTGAACGCAAACAGGGTGTTGCCGCTGTACTGCGTGGCGTACAGCGTTAGCACCAAAACAAGGAAGCCGACCCCCGAGCCGGCAAGGTAAAAATCTTTGAGCGAGTTCTCCCTGCGAGCCCGCATACCGCAGTAGCCAATGCCGATCAGGGAAAAAAGATAAATGGCAATGAAGCTAAGTTCCGCCGGGCCAAGCGGGATATTGCTCACGAACCGCCCTCCGGGTCATCATTATCGCTTGGCCAAGTGCTAAACGCAGCCCAGGCGGTCAGGCAGGAAATCAGAAATGAGACACCCGTACTCACCGCCACCCAAAGGGGCATCCCAAGCACTAGTGGCGTCTCGCCGCCGCCGGCTGCCCAGTACCAGGGTACAGCAGCGGTGAAAAGCAGTGCAAAGCCAAGCGCTAGCAGCCAAGGCAGGGGTGATGTTTTTAGGTTGGGATCGAGCATCCGTTCGGCGTCAGATTGTCCCGCCGCCTGTTCCGCTTGCAACTCCTTTTGTCCCGGGAATGAAAACGGCTTGCGGTTTGGCGGCGGCACGGCATCATTCCCGCCCTTCACGGCGCGGGTCTGCCGCGTCGTCGCGAGTGGGGTCATAGCTCAGTTGGTAGAGCGTCGCGTTCGCAATGCGAAGGTCTGCAGTTCGATTCTGCATGGCTCCACCATTCCTTTTAACCCTTTTTTTAAGGGGTGATTGGGGTTTTAAAAAATCTCTCTCTTCCCCATTAATGCTGGTGCGATAACGTTTTGAACGGTTATTTTTATGAAAGCAATAATCATCGGCGCCGGGCGTGGCATCCGGCTGATGCCCACCACGGCTAACACGCCCAAGTGTTTCGCGGAGGTCAAGGGCCGCCGCAT
>JASLKI010000303.1 GCA_030747575.1 Verrucomicrobiota bacterium
GGGATCGTACTTGTGGTCGTGGCACTCGCTGCAGCCCATCGTTGCCCCGAGCCAGGCGTTGGAAACATTGCGCACGCGGTCGGCCGAGTACTTGGCAAGGTATTCCTTTTTTTGCACACCTCCCTCGTGCGAGGTCTGCAACAGGCGATTGTATCCGCTGGCAATTTTTTGGTTCATCGTCGCGTTGGGCAGCAAGTCGCCGGCGAGTTGCTCGGCGGTGAACTGGTCGAACGGCAGGTTGTCGTTGAACGCCTTGATGACCCAGTCGCGGTATGGGGTAATCGCATGATCCTGATCGCCGTGGTAGCCGACGGTGTCGGCGTAACGGACGAGGTCGAGCCAATACGTCGCCAAGCGCTCGCCGAACCGCGGCGATGCCAGCAACTCGTCCACCACCCGAGCGTACGCCTCCGGCGAAGTGTCGCTGGCCAAGCGCTTGGCCAAGCGGAGCGACGGCGGCAGGCCGGTGAGGTCGAAGTGTAATCGGCGCGCCAAGGTGGCCGCATCGGCTTGGGGAGACGGCGAGAGGTTTGCTCTCTCGATTCGAACGAGGATGAACCGATCGATCGCGCCGCTTGGCCAGGCGCGGGCGCTGACAGTCGGAATCAACGGGCGCTTGAGCGGAATGTAGGCCCAGTGCGCTTCGTACTCACCGCCTTGGGCGATCCAGTCGCGGAACAGTTTCTTTTCATCGTCGCTGAGTGTCTTGCCTGTATCGGGAGGCGGCATCACATCCTCCTCGTCGCCTGTGGTGATGCGGGCAATCAACTCGCTCTTGCGCGGAGCACCGGGTACCACCGCCGCATAATCGCCGAGATCAGCCAGCGCGCCCTCGAGGGTATCCAGGCGCAAATCGGCCTTGCGGTGGTTGGCATCCGGCCCGTGGCACTTGAAACATTTGTCCGAGAGAATTGGGCGGATGTCGCGATTAAACCGAACCTCACCGGCACCCTCCACGCAGGAGGCGATGGTAAGAGCCAGTGCCGTGAAAAGTCGATGGAACCATCTGCAAGTCGTGTCGTTCATTCGCGCGTCGGCGACTCTGCCAAAAAAAGTGAGACCTGTCACACTTGCGCTTGGCTAAGTGTTGGCATGGCGTTTTGCTTAGGAAATGCCATTTTTTTAGCCGGAAACGGCATCGACAAACCTGCTCGGCGGTTCGGAAACCGGAAAACAAGGCAAACCGGAAAACAAGGCATAGACTAAAGTCATTTTTTACCATGAAATGAAGCCGATCAACTGCCCCGGCCTATCGTCGAGGTTCGAGTGGGCAGCCGCCCGCAGTCAGTCACCAACCTCCTTCAATACCTTTACACCAAGCGGCTCCTCTGCCGGCCAAAGCCAAACGACACAGCTCGGCAACCTACCAACAGGGTAACAAGAAGCCTGTTACCAAGAAGAATCAACACTGACGTGGCACACCGTCGAAAGCCGCCGGCCCAATATCTCCAATCCCCCTTTGACTTTGGGGACTTCGGTTGTAAGACTCAACCGCAACAAATTCTCAATGCCCACCAATCTTTCCACTGACCAGATTAACGAGTTCCGGGAGGACGGATACCTCATAGTGCCCGGCCTATTTGATGCCGAGGAAGCCAGGATTCTCCACGCCGCAGCCAAGGCCGACCAAGCGTTCGAGGATCACGCATACGACCTCGGGGACGGCGAAGGCGGCAAGGCGCAACTCGTGCTCTGGAACAAGGCGGGGGAGGATTTGTGGGGATCGATCGCCCGCTGCGAACGCATCGTCAACGCCATGGAGCAACTGCTTGATGACGAGGTGTACCATTATCACAGCAAGATGAGCATCAAGCGCCCGCGCACCGGTGGCGCGTGGTCGTGGCATCAGGACTACGGCTATTGGTATCAAAACGGCTGCCTTTATCCGGACTTGGCCTCGGCGTTCACCGCGATCGATCCCAACACCAGGGCCAACGGCTGCATGCAGGTGCTCAAAGGTTCACACAAGATGGGCCGCGTCGAGCACGGCCGTTTTGGTGACCAGACCGGCGCCGACCCCGAGCGCGTGGCCGAGGCGGTCAAGGTGTTAGAAACCGTTTATGTGGAACTCGATCCGGGCGACGCGTTGTTTTTCCACAGCAACACCCTCCATCGCTCCGACCAGAACACCTCAGAGACTCCCCGCTGGTCGCTGCTCTGCTGCTACAATACGAGACACAATAATCCGTACAAAAAATCGCACCATCCATTTTACGAACGACTGGAGAAACTCCCCGATAGTACCATCAAGGAAATGGGTTCAAAATTGTTCGAGTCGGGCACTGAGTTTTGGGATCCCGCCAACGACGAGACGGTTGGCACCGGAAAGGGATGAAATCCCAAATCCTAAACAAATTGGAATTTCAAATGACCCAAACATTACAATCGAACCCGTTTCGGATCTCGAATTTGTTTCGGATTTCGAATTTAGAGTTTAAACCAAAATGGATTTAAACATTCACTCTCCGCTTCCCGAGCGCCGGGTTTGGCGCATCGGCTGCATTGGCAGCGGCTTCATCATGAACGACTGCCACCTGATCGCCTACGGAAAGGCCGGCTTCAACCCGGTCGCCATCGCCTCCCGCACACAAGCCAATGCGGCCAAGTGCGCCGGGCAGCACAACATCCCAACCGTTCACGACTCGATCGAACAGTTGCTCGATGACGAGTCGATCGAGGTGCTCGACCTCGCCGTGCCGCCGGACAACCAACTCGAAATCATCCAAGCCGCCTGTGCACGCGGCACGGCCAAAGGCATCCTCGCGCAGAAGCCGCTCGGCGCGAATTACGCCGAGGCTGTCGTCGCCGTCGAGGCCTGCGAACAGGCCGGCATCGTGTTGGCCGTAAACCAAAACATGCGCTACGACCAGTCGGTGCGTGCCGGCAAAACGCTCCTGACAAACGGCACCATCGGCGAGCCGGTCTTGGCCACCATCGATATGCGCGGCATCCCGCACTGGATGCCATGGCAGGAACGCCAAGGCTGGGTCACGCTGCGTATCATGTCCATCCACCACATGGACACGTTCCGCTACTGGTTCGGCGATCCCGAGCGGATTTACTGCACCGTCCGCACCGATCCGCGTACGCAGTTCCCGCACAGCGACGGCATTGCCAGTTACATTCTCGAATACGCCGACGGCCTTCGAGCCATCGCCATCGACGACACTTGGACCGGCCCCGCCCGTGAAGGTGCCCCGACCGACATCGGAATCGAGTGGCGCATCGAGGGGCTCGACGGCTTAGCCAAGGGCAACATCGGTTGGTGTCAGGATCCCTACACCACCCCCTCGACAATCACCTACGCAACCAAAGGCGACTCCGGTTTTCACTCGCCGACCTGGGACGAAAGCTGGTTCCCCGACGCGTTCATCGGCACCATGGCCCAGCTTCTCATCGCGCTCGAGACTGGCGAGGAACCGGCCATCGGTGGCCGAGACAACCTCAAGACCATGGCCCTGGTCGAGGCCGCCTACCGCAGCGCCGAGGAACACCGCTCGGTTTCCCTCAGCGAGATTGTTTAGTTACCTCTGAGTGAAAAACGCCTTGAAAACCGCCCCCTATGCGACAACCGTTGCCGTGCCATGAAAAAACTGCTCTTTACAACCTTCGCAACCGCGCTGCTGACCGGGTGCGGCGCGCAGCCCGCCCAGGAGTCGGCCAGCAAAACGCCGGTGAAACCCGGCGAACACGTCACCCTAGCGCCAGCGCAACCGGTGCCGGAGGCAACACCCTCAAAACCCACCGCCCAGGCACCGGCACTGCCAGTGCCGGAGGTTAAACCTGTTGAACCTGTCGCCAAAAAAAACAAGCCGGCTGAATGGAAAGCGGCAACAGGGAAAAATTGGGACGCGGCAACGCGTGGTAACACCAAACTAATCAAACGACTGCTGGCGGATGGAATGGATGTCGATGTAACAGACAAGGGAGGGCTGACTGCCTTG
>JASLKI010000304.1 GCA_030747575.1 Verrucomicrobiota bacterium
CTCGTCGTCGGCAGCCTCTCCACCCACGGCAAAGGCAGCGTCCAAACTGTCATGCCGCTCAACAACTGGGTGCGCCTACCCGACTCCGGCAAGCTCAAGCTCACAGTGTCAAAATTCTACCGTGTCGCCGGTGGCACGACCCAAAAACAAGGTGTTATCCCCGACCTGATCCTGCCCACACCGTATGACTACATGGAGATTGGCGAAGCTACGCTGCCCAACTGCCTCGAGGCCGATCACACGGAAAAACTCGCCTATCGCAGCGTCAACCGTGTACTCGGACACGTTGGAACGCTGGTCAAGCACTCCAACGGGCGGATCAAGGAGGATCAGGATTTCGCCTACATTCTGGAAGACATCGAGACGCTCAAGGAGCGCCTCAAGGACAAGTCCGTCTCACTCAGCGAAACCAAGCGCCTTGCCGAAAAGGACGAGGATAAAGCCAAGCGCGAGAAGCGTAAAAAAGAACGCAAGTCACGCGCCAACACCGAGGAAGCCATTTTCGACCTCACGATCAAGATGATCAAGACTGACACTAAACTGGGTGAGGAAGTCGAAAACGAGGAGAAGCCAATCCGTCTCGAGGAAGACCCTGAGGAGGGCGAGGAAACCGAGGAGGAAGAGGATCAACCAAAACTCGATCCGCACATGCGCGAAACACTCCACATCCTACACGACTACATCAAGCTACTGAACCCAAAAGAACAAATCGCCTCCAAGGAGAGCGCGTAAGCGTCAGTTCTTGCCCTTCACTTCACTGGTAGCGGTTGTTTAAACACACCATCCGGGTCGAGTGGGCCGCAAACCCGCTCGATTTGTTTTCGTATTTTGCCGTTGGTGGCGACGACAACATAGGAGTGTTCGCCCTTCCGACGAGGCGTTCGCCAAAACTCGCCGCCCGCGCACTCAAGAACGAGCCCTCCGGCGGCAATATCCCACAGGTTGACCTTCGACTCGATGTAACCGTGAAAGCGGCCGCAAGCCACATATGTCAGCGCCAACGTCGCCGAACCCATCATTCGCGGCTTACGGATTTTCAGCGCCAACTTGTTGAAGTACGGGACCATATAATCCATCGTTTTTTTATCCTTGGCAAAGCCGATCGACAGCATGGCTTCTTTCAGCAGCCCGTCGTTTACTTGTATCCGTTTGCCGTTGAGCTTGGCCGTTTGGCCCCTGATTGCCGTCCAAAGCTCCTCCACAAACGGATCGTACACCGCACCGATGATCGTTTCGTAAATCTCCCCATATTTGTTCTGCTTGGCCAAGCGCTGCTGCAGCGCTATCGACACGCAGGCATGCGGAATGCCGTAAGTGAAATTCACCGTGCCGTCAATCGGGTCGACCACCCAGCGCAGCTCGCTCTCCATGTCACCAGCATTCTCCTCCTCGCCAAGGATGGCAATCTCCGGATGCGCCTTGGTCAGCATCAACTCGATCTTGCGCTGGCAGCGCACGTCCAGTTCCAGCTTGATGTCGCGCTGGGTGGCTTCGTTGATTTTCTTCGAGAACAAGCGGTTGCGCCGCATGATGTCTCCAGCGGCATGCGCCGCCTTCACGGCAACTGCAAGCAGGTTTTTCTTTTCTGAAACGGTCATCAATTCGAAAGATTACCGATCGCCTCGTTGATCTGTCCACGCTTGGACTGCCAATCGGCCAGGCGTTGGCGCTGCTCATCGAGCACTTCGGCGGGGGCGCGCTCGGCAAAACCGGGGTTGTTGAGTTTCGACTCAACCTTGGCGATCTCTTTCTCGGTTTTCCCCAACTCCTTAGCCAAGCGCTTCCGTTCGGCGTCAAAGTCAATCAATCCCTCGAGCGGCAAATACAAATCGCCAAAGACCGAACCGACGCGCGGCGTGCCCTTGGGCACCTTCGAGCCAAGCGAAACCGACTCGGCGTTAAGTAGCACTTTCAGCACCTCGACCTCATGGGCATCCGACTTGCCGCCGGGGCTGAACGTGTAGTCGATTTTCCTGCTGAACGGAATGTTGTACGCGGCGCGGAGGTTGCGTCCCTGCGTCACAAGATCGTGCTTCGCAGCGACGAGGCGATCCACCGTGTCATCCAACCCGTAAAGC
>JASLKI010000305.1 GCA_030747575.1 Verrucomicrobiota bacterium
GGTGTAATTACACCTGAAAATTTTGTTACAGTTATAATTTTGGATAACGAATTGGGAGGATCGTTGCCGGGACCAAAAGGGAAGGGTGCTAATGGTCCTGTGTATGCTGCTGCGATGGATCATAATAATAATGCACTGTTAGCAGGTGAGTTTAGTGAAATAAATGGGAAAGCTGCTTTGAGGGTAGCTAAGGTAGACAGCAGTGGCGCTTTGTTGAGTGATTTTGATACCGGCACTGGGCCAAATAATACCGTATTTACAGCTAAGATCACTGCGTCTGGTGAAATATACTTGGGTGGATTATTTAATGAGTTCGATGGGTATACTAGACAGCATGTTGTCAGGCTGAAATCTGATGGTAGTGTTGATGAAAATTTTAATCCTGGTTCTCTTGTTAAAGGGACAGCTTTTGATATAGATTTGCATGAAAATCATATATTAGTAACTGGAGAAAGCGGGGCTGTTATTTTGACACACGATGGAAGCAAGTGGGACGGATTTGTTGCGCCAATTGTCGATGGAGAAATCTATGCTGTTGCGTATCAGTTTGATAGTAGAATCTTAATAGGTGGCAGTTTTGAGAAGGTCAATGGCGAATTAGCGCCTAATTTTGCGAGGTTACATGCGGATGGAACATTGGATAAATCATTTGATACGGGCACTGGTCCAAATGGAGCTGTACATGATATAACTATTGATGATAACGGAATCTTAATCGGTGGAATTTTTGTCACCTACGATGGTATATCTTCTAGGCGCATATCACGACTGGGCTATGATGGTAAACTAGATACAGATTTTGATATTGGGCTTGGATTTGATGGACCGGTTCAGGCTATTCATAGACGGCTTGATGGAAGGTACTTAGTTGGGGGATCCTTTGGTTACTTTAATGGTGTTATTCAAAATAATATATCCATGGTTACCTCCAATGGGTCAGTAGTTAAGAACGATTTGTTAACGCTCCAATTAAATGGGGCAGTATATGCAATATCTGAGATGGCAGGCGGCAGCAGTGTTTTTGGCGGGTCCTTCACTAAGGAGAAGGATCGGGGTTTCAACAGCTTCGCGCTGCTCGATTATCTCTCAAGCGTGCAGCCTCCGAGGCTGGGTATTATCACCGATGAGGCAGGATACAGTCTGTCGTTCTCCGGTGCGGCCGGGCAAACTTACAATTTGGAGTTTTCGGGTAATTTGATCGATTGGCTGGGTCTGTCCAGGGTGACCATCCCGGAAGAGGGTGCCGTGTTGATTGAACTGGGTCCGGCTGCGGGGAACCGCTATTTCCGTGCCGTTTATCAGGAATAAACTTTAATGGGCGCAGCACCCGTTCGTGTTTAGTGAATTGGCAACTGGAGGGACGACAGGAGGGCTGTTGTCTCTTTTTTTGTGGGTTGATAATTGGCGGATTCAAGTGCAAGTTGACCTAAAGGGTTCGTCCTGCTGAAAAGACTTTAAAGCAAATAAAAATGAAAAGAATCGTCTTAAGTGCTGCTCTCACGGCAGTCATCGGTTGGGTGGCTCTAGTATTAGCCGACGGCTGGCCGACGGCTCCCAAGTCTGGACTCAAGGCCGGTTCACCCGCGGAATCGTTCCCAACCCCATGGCGCACGATTGTTGCCGAAGTACCCATCAGCTTGGCAAAGCGTAGTTTGCCCGCACCGGCTGGCGGCAGCCTCTCCGATACACCGAGCCACGGAAACGCTCCTAGGCCCGGCTTTACGCTCCTCGGCGCGGAGGCGGGCGTCAACCCCAGCCGGGCCGACGAGGCACACCTGGCCGCGTGGGACGCAGTATCGGCGCAGGGCGACAAGGACGTGCTGATTATCCGGCTCAATTTTGCTGATGATTTGGCTGAGCCTCCCAGTGCTGAAGTGCTGGAGAGAACCATGAAGGAGGTCAACGACTATTTTGTGGAGTCCTCCTACGGGACGCTTTCCTTGACCACCACCATGACCCCTACCCTGACTTTGCCCAAGAGCAAGTTGTGGTATGAGCAGAAGGGGCAGACCCTGATCAAGGATTCGGCTTTCGAGTTGGCTATTGTTAGCGGCTATGACACCACTCTTTATGATTTTGTGATGATTGCTATTGGCGACCTGCCTGGAGCTCACTATGAGGGATGGGTTGTGTCCGGCTTTGAGGGGGGGATGTTTGTCAAGGGCTACTATGTTGAGGCCATTTGCCGAAGAATGGCCGCCAGCTATCTGGGTTCAAATCAGTCGGCGGATTACTGGGATACGGTTGCGCCAGATATGATTGAACCGGATCCCATGTCCGAGGACCCCGCGATTCCCCACTCCCTGGCCGATCTGCTTGGCAGGGACAGTGTATATGGCCCGAAAACGGTGAGGTATGAGGAGGATTTGTGGAGCCTAATGGGGGGTGGCAACCGTCAATTCAACGCAATCGCCAAGAACATGGCCGGATGGTTGCCGGAATCATCCGTTGCAGAAGTTGAGTCCAGCACAACCATCCGGTTGTATGCCTACGATGTGCCCAAATTGACCGAAGACGGGATTCATGCCATGCGAGTTGTCAGGGATGAAACCAGGACCTATTGGCTGCAATACCGTGTTTCCAATCAACGGAGCCGATGGTCACCCGGTGGTGAAAGCTTCATCAACACTCTTGGGGAGGAACAGGAAATTAATCCACTGCTTGATCACTGGAGCCGTAATGGACTTCAATTGCTGATTCAAGATGATGGGTCCCTGTCGAAGTTGTTGGATGCCTCACCCGGCAGCGCGGGCGGGGTGCTGGATTCACCATTAATGATCGGGCGCACTTTTGTTGAGCAGAGTATCGGTCTACATGTTACTCCGATGGCGCAGAGTGAAGAGGGTGAAGAGGTGCCTTGGATCGATGTTGTGGTCAATGTTGGTTCGTTTGAGGGGAACACATCGCCTGAATTGGAACTGATGGCATCTGGCACCCAGGTGGATGAGGATGACGATGTCACATTTGCAGCATATGCAATCGACGCAGAGGGAGATGACTTGGGGGCTTACTGGGATTTTGGCGACGGTAACTACGCCTACAATGAAGCCGAGGTGACTCACGCGTTTGAGCAGGAGGGAGAATATTTTGTCCGCTGTGAAGTCACTGACATGAAGGGCGGCCATACCAGCCGCTTTCTCGTGGTGACAGTCGATAGCCCCGGGACGCTTCGCATATCCGGCAAGGTGATTTCGGACATAGGCATTCCGGTTGAGGATGTTCAGATCGCCGCCCAGGAAGCCGTCTCTGGGGATCCTCAGGCTGAACTCGTCGGGCCTATTCTCCGTTCCTTCACAGACGAGGAGGGAAATTTTGCGCTTGTGGGTATTGAGCGTGATAAGTCCTACGCACTGAACGCTAACCTTTTTGGATACAATATAGCCCCGGTTGGGTTTGAAAATCCTCTTGAGGTGAATGACATGGATGCTTCAGAACTTCTGTTCCTCGCTGCGGAGATTCCCAAGATCAATATCCACTCGACCGTATCTACGGTTGCCGAGGGGGCATCCCTGCCCACATTTTTGACGGTGACCCGCACCGGAAGTTTGCTGAAGCCGTTGGAGGTTGGTTTCATCATGAGGGGAGAGGCGGCCTACGAAACCGACTATGCACTGGATGGGTATGCCCAGACGAATATTGCTGAGGGTAAGTTTTATTTTCCTGCAGGATTAAACCGGGCCCAGATTGAGGTCCAGGTTGTGAATGATGATTTTTATGAGGGGTTAGAGGAGATCATGCTCAGGATTAATCCGGGTGTTATACCGGACTCAGGAAAGATCACCCCTCCTGGTTGGTACGTTGGTTCGATCAACATGCAGGACAAATACTATCAATCCACTTATGACTGGATGCCCGGGCGATCAGGAAAACTGACCCTCGATATTGAGGATGATGATCCACCCGGTTTGCCGCAAGTGTCAGTCACGGTCATTGATGGGTTTGCGAATGAGAATGGTCGGGATGTCGCCATCTTGGAGTTTGCGCGGGAAGGCAACAAGACCGATCCACTGGAGATTCCGTATGTCATTTCCGGCAACGCCGAAAACAATCTCGACTATGTTGAGATTCCAAGCCAATTCACATTCGAAGCTGGCCAGAGTAAGGGGATGATCGTGATTCGACCCAACGAGGACCAATATATCGAGGGGATTGAAAACGTCGTCCTCACTGTGACGGCAGACGACACTTTCTTGACTGCCGTACCCATTAAGGTGGAGGTTCTCATTATCGATAATGAATTCCCGGTCATCAGCATTGCCGCTGTGGATGCCGTGGCCATGGAGGAGGAGCAGGGAACTGGAGACAATGGGGCGCGTTTGCTGGTTCACCGCATGGGCGATCATTCCGAGGATCTGATGGTGAATTATCTGGTTTCCGGTACTGCCAGCAAGGGGTTGGATTATGAGCCGCTCAGCGGTTCGGTGTTGATTCCTGCGGGCGATATTTCCGCCGCAATCCGTGTTACGGCTGTTGAGGATTCGGAGGCGGAAGGAGACGAGTATGTTGTAGTCCATATTTCGGACAGCACCCTATACAACAGTCATCCCAAAAATGTTGCCTCGATTTTGATTCAGGATTCAATGCCAATCGTGACGCTGGAGTTGAATGGGGGTTCGGAGGCTCCCGAGGGGGGTGGGGCAATCACCATGACGTTGAGCCGAAGCAATGCCGACGAAGAAATTGAAGTCAATCTTTCCATTAGCGGTACGGCAAACAATCAGTCTGACTACGTCAGCATCCCCAACCGGGTGCGCCTGGCGAAGGGAACCCGAACCGTTAACATCGAGGTGCAGGCCATTGACGATCCCGTGAACGAACTCGCAGAGGATATCGTCCTCAAGATACTCCCGGGCGATGGTTACAGCATCGGGTCACAGATGCAGGCCCGGGCAGTCATCCCGGAGAATGACGACAAAAACCTGCCGGAAGTGGAGTTTACCCTCACGAGCTCCGATGAGTTAGAGTCGGCGGGCTATGCCATGGTTCAAGTCCGTTTGAGTGCCCCTCCGCCGGAGCCGGAGGATGACGGCGATGGTGGAGACGGCGGTGGAGACGGCGGTGGAGACGGCGGTGGAGACGGCGGTGGAGACGGCGGTGGAGACGGCGGTGGAGACGGCGGTGGAGACGGCGGTCCGTCCGAGGATCGTATGCCTTATCCGGTTGTGGTGCCCATCACCATCATCGGGGGCACGGCCACGTTTGACACCGACTACACCATCCTGACATTGATGGCCACCAATGTGGCTGACTTGATCGAACAGCCTGAAGATCCCGACCAGGGCGGTGGCGATCAGGGTACGGACAGCGATGATGATGGCCTCACGGACGAGGAGGAAATAATCATCGGCACCAATCCCAACAGCGCGGACACGGATGAGGATGGATTCAGCGACGGCGAAGAGTACGAGGCCGGAACCAATCCGATGGATATAGATGATTTTCCGCAGCAGAAGCCGAACGAGATTTACACGTTGGCAGATGACACAGGCCCGGTTCGTGTGCTGAACGGGATCGATCCGTTCCTCAAGGCGACGTACGGGTTGGTCTGGGAAAGCGGGGATCCCCTGGTCAAGGAGTTCCCGGTCACCATCCACAACGACAACAAGCTGGAGGATAGCGAAACGGTGCTCCTGAAGCTGGAGGAGCCATTCCGCATCCGGCGCTGGGCCATGACCACCAACGCCTTAGATGTGCTCATGCTCGACTTGATCAGCAACCAGCCGGATGAGGTCGATCCGTACTGGGTGCAGAACTTTCCGATCGAGGGCGGTGGAGACGGCGGCGACGGAGGCGGCGGCGGGGGTGACGATGACATGGACGGCGATGGCTTGAGCGATGCCGATGAGGCAAACCTGGGCACCGATCCGAACAACCCCGACTCCGATGGGGACACCTTTAGTGACGGCGACGAGGTCAACCAGGGCACTGATCCAATGGATGGTGCCGATTTTCCTGAAGGCGACGGCGGCGGAGGCGACGGCGGCGGCGAAGAAGAGGAAATCCCGCTTCCGGAGCCAATCTCGACCGCCCTATTGGGCAAGGACTACCTACACGTCCTGACCATTCTGGACGATGACCTCGGTGAGGTCTCCCTCACCAGTCCTTCACCGGACATCAATGAAGCGGGGCCAATCGAGGGGATGATGGTCTTTGAGATCGAGGTTCCGACCGGCACGCCCAAGTGGAAATTCAAGGGCGATCCGGGGATGATCACCTCTCCGGCCATCGGGCCAAACGGCTTCATCTACGTGGGCTCCGGTTCCGGGAGCCTCTATGCCATCCACCCCAACGGCTCTATGCAGTGGTCGTTCAAGGTTGAGGGTTCCATCGCAGCGGCCCCGGCGATCGACCTGGACGGAACTGTTTACGTCGGCGCCAGCGACGGCAACCTCTATGCGCTGGACGCCTTTGGCACGTTGAAATGGATCACCTCGCTTGGCGCCGGTGTGCAGGGTTCCTCCCCGGCCATTGGCGCAGACGGCACCATCTATGTCGGCTCGCTCGATCACAAGGTATATGCAGTGGGGAAGGACGGCCTGATCAAGTGGACCTTTGAGACCGGGGGTTGGGTGACGACCTCCCCGGCGATTTCCACCGACGACGCCATCATTGTGGCCGGCAACGACGCGAAGCTCTATGCCCTGGATGCGCTTGGCCAGGCACTGTGGACATTCGAGCTCGGAAGCGAAGGCGTGATGACTTCCCCGGCTGTAAACAACAAGGATCTGGTTTATCTTGGTGCAACCTGGCAGCCGGAACCGGTCGATCCGCCGCCCGGAGATGGCGACGGCGGTGACGAGCCGCCAATCGGGCCGTTGCACCAGTTGATCTGTGTTAAGGAGGGCGTGCAGCAATGGGCGTTTGATGCCGGGGGAATGATCCTTGGACAGCCGATCACGGATGTGTTTGGCAATATCTTCTTCGGCGCAGCAGACGGGAAAATCTACGCTCTCGACAAGACGGGCCAACTGAAATGGGAGTACGAACTGAGGGTGCCACCGAGCACTTCGGTCATGTTCATGACGAAGGGGGTGCTTTGTGTTGGTGCGGTCGGGAAGCTGTTCCTGATCAACGCCGAGGGCGAGTTGCAGAACGAAATCGACGTCAGCCGCACGCCCCTGGCCGAGGCGATCGTGGGCCCCGATGGGACGTTCTACGTCCCGTCGCTGGACGGTGTACTGCACGCGTTCAAGGGGGATGCTGGCGGGCTGCCGAGAAAAGGCTACGCCCGGTTCGGCGGTAATTATCAAAACACGGGTCGCTACGGCGGCGGCGTGATACCGGGTGGTCCGAAGGTGCCCACCGGCCCGGTTCGGGACGTGACGGTGCGACTGGCCGTCAACGGCACCGCCAGCGCCATCACTGACTACGAGGATCTTGGCGGCAAGGTGGTCATCCCGGCCGGTACCAACCGGGTCGAGGTGCCGTTCATTCCGCTGGACGACCCGCAGCTGGAGTTCTCGGAGAATGTGCAGGTGCGGATCGTGGGGGTGGATGGTGGCAGCTTCATCTCAACTGGCACAATCGGCCGGGATCGCGTCGATTTCGTGCTGGGGGACAATGACAGCCAGCTTGAGTTTGCCAACATGTACTTTGATGTTCGCGAAAACGTTCGTGGTACCAACGGGGTAGTGATTGTGCAGCGCACAGGCCCTGCTAACCGGATTCTGCAAATTGACTATTCCACCGCTGATGGCACCGGGGTCGCGGGGGACGATTACGAGCCAGTCACCGGAACCTTGGTTTTTCTACCGGGTGAACTCGAAAAAGCCTTCGAGGTGCCCATCGTGGACGACCCGTGGGTGGAGGAGGAAGAAACGGTGCTGCTCAAACTCTCTAACGTGACTGGCGGCTGGCCGGTCTCTGGCCAAAGTAAGGCCACTCTACGCATCCAGAATGACGACTCTGCGTTCGAGTTTACCGGGCCAGAGTTTGCCGTGACGGAAAACGGCAAGATTGCCATTGTGGAGGTAGAACGGGTGGGCGCACTGGATTACCCAGCGGCGGTTTCCCTCGGCACGGCCGATCGTGGTATTCATGACCCTGAACTGGATGACAAGATTGCGGGCAATATCAACGATATCGTAAAAGGCATGTTCCCGGACGATGTCCGCGAATGGGAACTGTTTTACACCAATCATCAGGGCGATTTCACCCAGGCAACAATCAAAGCCAAGCCGGCGACCGAAGAATCCGCACAGATGCGGTTTGTGCTGTACCACAGTGGAGATGGAGAACCCGAAGAGCCGGAATTGTTCGAACTGGTTATAGCCGCGGTTTACAATGAAGTGGATGGTGAATGGGAACTCATTCACGTCAACGAACAGGTTTCCAACGATTGGGTGGCCTTGTTTGACACTACTCCGGCCGAGGGCGAGGCAGAGCCGTTCGTTGATTATGGCAGTGACGGGTTGCGGCTTGAATTCCCTATTGATGTCAATATGGCCGTTGTCGCCATCCCGATCATTGATGATATCGAGACCGAGCCGACCGAATTTTTTGAGGTGCTTCTGAGCAATCCCGAGGCGGGTTATATCGATGAGCAGGGAACCGCGACTGTGGGGATCATCGACGACGAATGCTCATTTGAACTGGTCATTAATTCCATGGAAGCGGCCGAAAACGGCGGCCCCGTCTCGGTCGAGGTCCGTAGAAACGGTGGTGTTGTCAACCCGGTCACCATAGAATACGACGTGGTGGATGGAACGGCGGAAAATCGGGTCGATTATCTGAAGGGCGCCGGTCGTATCAACTTCGATGCTGGGCAAGAGATCGGTTTTATCGTTATCCCAATTATTGATGACATTGAGATGGAGGGCTTGGAAACCTTCGAGTTGAACCTTATTGCAGCGGTAGTGGACCCGAACATCGCACTGGAAGGATCCGCGATCCTAGGAGAGGCGATCAATATCCAGGTGACCATCATTGACGATGAAATGCCCGGAGGCGTGGATCCCGGCTTCAAACTCAAGGGCGGTGCAAATGGGCCGGTATTTGCCATTTTAGTGGATCAGGACGAACGCATTTTGATGGGCGGTGATTTTACACGTGTCGGTGGAGTGAACTATGGCCATGTGAGCCGGTTGCACCCTGATGGTTATGTGGACAGCAGTTTCAATGTTGGAACGGGATTGGATGACATCGTTTGGTCGCTGGGCGTCCAG
>JASLKI010000306.1 GCA_030747575.1 Verrucomicrobiota bacterium
GTGGATCCTCCGGCGCGGTCTGCCCGCGTTGAAGGGGGAGGAGGTTGGCCCGGCGTTCCCGACTATCCTAGATAGTTCTGCCGCCCACGTTCCCGACGATTATGCCGTGGGCAAGGCATCCGGAAAGCGCCGCGTACTCGCCGAGTGGGTGGCCAGCGGGAGCAACCCGATGACAGCGCGCGTCATGGCCAACCGCCTTTGGCAGCACCACTTCGGGCGTGGTATTGTGCGCAGCTCGAACAACTTCGGTTTCATCGGCGAAAAGCCGACCCATCCTGATCTGCTCAACTGGCTGGCCAACGAGTTGGTTGCCGGCGGCTGGAAACTCAAGCGCATGCACAAGCTCATTATGATGAGCAACACCTACCGGATGTCGTCGAGTGGGGGCGAAACCGCCTTGGCCCGTGATCCGAACAACGACCTGATGTGGCGCCACGAAATGCGGCGTTTGTCCGCGGAGGAAATCCGAGACTCCATTCTTAACCTGACCGGTCAGCTCAACCTCAAGATGGGAGGCCCGAGCATTTACACCGTGGTGCCCAAGGACGTGCTGGCGACCGCGTCCCGCCCGGGCGCGGCCTGGGGTAACTCGTCGGTGGCGGATCGCAATCGCCGCAGCGTGTACATTTACGTCAAGCGCTCGCTGCACGAGCCGTTCCTCAGCGCGTTCGACTGGGCCGACACGGACAACACCTGCGACGTACGGTTTGTGACCACGGTTCCGACGCAGACGCTAACACTGCTCAACAGCAAGTTTCTCAACGACTCGGCGGAGAGCTTGGCCAAGCTCTTGGCCAAGGCCGTGCCTGATGATGCCAAGGCACAAGTCACCAGGGCGCTGCACTTGGCCACCAGTCGAAAGCCGACAGGAGAGGAGATTGACGATGGGTTGGAGTTGATTCACGGTCTGAAGGCCGAGGCCAAGCTGGACGACAGCGAGGCGCTTCAGCGGTTCTGCCTCCTGGTGCTGAACCTGAACGAGTTTTTGTACCTTGATTAATCTGTGAGTTTTACAATCGACAAATGAGCAAACGAAACGACATGCCGAGGAACACGTTTTGCGGGCGCACCGCGAGGCGTGAGTTTTTGCACCAGATGGGCGGTGGCTTCACGTCTCTCGCGTTGACCGGACTGCTGGGCAGGGAAGGCTTCATTAACAGTCAGGCTGTGGCGGCCGATGGGAACACCCCGTGGGCCAACCCGCTTGCGCCTAAGGACCCCCCGTTGCCGGCCAAGGCCAAGAGCGTGATTTTTCTGTTCATGTACGGCGGGCCAAGCCACATGGACACCTTCGAGTACAAGCCGGAGCTGTACCCGCTTGACGGCAAGACGATTGACGTAAAGACCTTTGGCCGCGGTGGAAAGAAGAGCAAGGGGCGTGTCGTGGGGCCGAAATGGAAATTCAAACAGTACGGCCAGTCCGGCAAGCATGTGAGCGACCTCTTCCCTAACGTCGCTCGGCACGTGGACAAAATTTCATTCCTCCACTCGATGACCGCCGACTCGCCGATCCACGGCTCGGCGATGCTGATGATGAACTCTGGCAGCGTCCTCAGTGGCCGTCCGTCGATGGGTTCGTGGGTGAATTACGGACTGGGCTCGGTGAACGAAAACTTGCCGGGCTACGTGGTGATGCTCGACCGCACCGGTGGCCCCATCAGCGGTGCCAAGAACTGGACCAGCGGTTATATGCCGGCGGCGTATCAGGGCGTCGTCATGAACGCCAGCGGTTCGACACCGATTCTGGACTTGAAGAATGCTCGCAACATGAGTCGCGAACAACAGAGAATGCTCATCGACAAGCTCAACAAGTACAACAGTCGCCACCTGAGCGAGCGTGTTGACAATTCCGCGTTGGCCGCCCGCATCTCCAGCTACGAGTTGGCTTACAAGATGCAGATGAGCGCGCCCGAGGCGGTTAATTTCGACTCCGAACCGGAACATCTCAAGAAACTGTACGGCCTTGATCAAGACCGCACGCGGGACTTCGGCCGCAAGTGCATGTTGGCGAGGCGGCTGGTCGAGCGCGGTGTGCGGTTCATTCAGGTCTACTCCGGCGGCAACCACAACGACGCCAACTGGGACGCCCACGGCGACCTCGAGAAAAATCATAACTACCACGCCGGCAACACAGACCAGCCGGTCGCCGC
>JASLKI010000307.1 GCA_030747575.1 Verrucomicrobiota bacterium
AGCGCGAGGAACAAAACGCCCAGGTACTGGGGCAACTGCGGATCGGCGCCGACTTCGGCCAAAATCATTCGCGAAACTTAAGGACGCACCCACGCCGGCGCAAGGTCAAACCCCGCTTGGCCAAGCGCTTGGCTGGCGCTAGAGTGCGGCGACCGATTGATCAATGACTGCACTCCTTTCGTTTCTCCCGATCCTTGCCGTAGGCGTTTTGCTGGTGGGCTTTCGGTTGCCGGCCAGCCGCGCGATGCCGGTATCGTATCTCGTCGCCGCCGGGCTGGCTCTGTTTGTCTGGGAGGTGCCAGGTGTGCAGGTGGCTGCGGCGTCGATCAAGGGGCTTTCACTGACGCTTCGGCTGCTGTTCATCATTTTTGGGGCGATCCTGCTGCTGAACACGCTCAAGCACAGCGGCGCGCTGGCAGTCATCCGCAACGGCTTTACCAACATCTCCGCCGACCGGCGCGTGCAGGTCATCATCATCGCCTGGCTGTTCGGGGCGTTTATCGAGGGGGCGGCCGGGTTCGGGACGCCGGCGGCGGTGACGGTGCCGCTGATGGTCGGGCTCGGTTTCCCGGCAATGGCGGCCGTGGTGGCCGGGATGATTATCCAAAGCACGCCGGTGTCGTTCGGTGCGGTGGGCACGCCGATCCTCGTGGGAGTCAACAAGGGCTTGGCCGACGACGAGTCGGTGAAAACGGCGGTCGCTGACATGGGCTTCGGGCAGTGGGACGGCTTCCTTGCCTTCGTCGGGTTCAAGGTTGCGCTACTGCACGCCATCGTCGGGACGCTGATCCCGCTGCTGCTGGTGGTGTTTATGACGCGGTTCTTCGGCAAAAACAAATCGGCTCGCGAAGGGTTGGCGGTGTGGCCGTTCGCGTTGTTCGCCTCGTTTGCGCTGACGGTGCCGTACGTGCTGGTGGCCAGGTTTCTCGGGCCGGAGTTTCCGTCGTTACTCGGTGCGTTGATCGGCCTGGCCATTGTCGTGCCGGTGGCCAAGCGCGGCTGGCTCATGCCTAAGGGCGAGCCGTGGGACTTCCCGCCGCGCACCGAGTGGGAGGCGGGTTGGACGGGTGGGATGGAGATCGATCTGAAGTCAGGCCAAGCCGGTGAACCGCCCAAGGTCGGCGTGTTTACTGCCTGGCTGCCGTATCTTCTTTTGGCGGGGTTGTTGGTGCTGACACGGATTGAGGCGTTGCCGCTCAAAGCGTGGCTTCGTTCCATCCAACTCAAGTGGGACGTCTTTGGCACCGGCATCTTTGTGGATGAGACCCCGCTTTATGTGCCCGGGACAGTGTTCATCGTCGTATCGCTGATCGCGGTCGCGCTGCACCGAATGAACGGCCCGGGCGTGGGCGCGGCGTGGGGCGAGTCGCTCAAGACGACGGCCAAGGCGTCGGTTGCGCTGGTGTTCACCGTGCCGATGGTGCAGGTGTTTTTGAACACCGACGGCGGCTTGGCCGACTACGAAAAAATGCCGATCGCCCTAGCCAATGGCGTGGCGGCGCTGGCGGGCGGGGCGTACCCGCTGCTGGCACCGGCACTTGGCGGCTTCGGCGCGTTCGTGGCTGGCAGCAACACGATCAGCAACATGATGTTCTCGCTGTTCCAGTTCGAAGTTGCGGTGAAGATCGGCATCGACGCGACGTGGATGCTGGCAGTGCAGGCGGTCGGCGGCGCAGCGGGAAACGTCATCTGCGTCCACAACGTTGTTGCCGCTTCCGCAGTGGTCGGCCTGACCGGCAGGGAAGGGGACGTCATCCGCAAGACGCTGCTGGTGTTTGCTTACTACGCCTTCGCCGCCGGGGTGATTGGCTTCGTGTTCCTCAAGCTTGGGTTGCTCTCTCCGGGCGGTTAAACGGTTCTCGGTGCGCGGTTCTCGGTTGATTCGCTTAGCCAATCGGTGGGCTTGCTTTTGTGGAGAGGTGCGGGCAGATTTTTCCGCGAGGCTGATTGTTTGATTCACTTAGGCGATTGCCGAGGTTTTCATGATTTTTTCGCGGAAAGTTTTTTGGGTTTTCCCGTTGCTGGCCGGGGGGTTGGCGCTTGGCCAGGTGCGGGCGGACGCGCCGGAGGAGCTTCGGTTTGGAGTGCATGTGCGGCCGATTTTGTCGCATAATTGCATGCAGTGCCACGGGCCGGACGAGAATCACCGCAAGGCCAAGCTGCGACTCGACGTCGAGAGCGGTCTCTTCGGGGGCTCCGGTGACGAGCGGATTGTCGTGCCAGGCAAACCGGCCGAGAGTTTGTTGTACCAAAAAATCACCGCGCACGATCCGGGTGACCGCATGCCGCCGGAGGAGTCCAAGAAAAAATTGTTAGCGGACGAGATTGCCATGATCAAGCGCTGGATCGAGCAGGGCGCGGAGTGGGAGGGGCATTGGGCTTTTGTCGCTCCCAAGCGTCCGGGCTTGCCCAAGGTGCAGCGCGGCGCCTGGCCAAGGAATCCGATCGATTTTTTCACACTCGCCCGGATGGAGCCCAACGGGTTAGAGCCTTCGCGGGAAGCAGATCGCCGGACACTCATCCGGCGGGTGTGCCTTGACCTGACCGGGTTGCCGCCGTCGCCGTTGGCGGTCGAGCGGTTTGTCAACGACACCGACCCGGGCGCCTACGAGAAGCTCGTCGACTCGCTGCTGGCGAGCGAGCGTTACGGCGAACGGATGACGCTGGCGTGGATGGACGCCGCGCGGTACGGCGACTCGAGCGTGTTTCACGATGACGGCGTGCGCTACATGTGGCCGTGGCGCGACTGGGTGATCCGGGCGTACAACGACAACAAGCGGTTCGACGAGTTCACGATTGAGCAGTTGGCCGGCGACCAGTTCGAGAACGCATCGCTTGACCACAAGGTAGCTTCCGGCTTCAACCGCAACCACGGCACGACCGACGAGGGTGGCTTGATCGAAGAGGAGTACCGTGTCGAGTACAACGTCGATCGCGTCAAGACAACCTCGAATGTCTGGCTGGGCTTGACGATGGAATGCGCCCAGTGCCACGACCACAAGTATGATCCGATTTCGCAGAAGGAGTACTATCAGTTTTACGCCTACTTCAATATCAACTCCGACGCCGGTAATCAGACGCGAAACGGCAACTCGGCCCCGATGGTCAAGGTCCCTAGCATGGCCGAGAGTGCGGAGTTGCAGCAACGGCGTGACAAGGTGGCCGCCGCGAAAAGCGAGCGCGCCAAGGCCAAGCCGAACGCGCAGGAGATGGATGAATGGATTGCCGACCACCGCGCCAGCGAATTACCGCAGCCTCCGAAGTTGGGCGGGTGGCAGTTCCTCGGCAGTTTCACCGGCAAAAACAAGGACGCCGCCTTCAAAAAGGACTGGGGGCCGGAGAAGAAAGTGGACTTGGCCAAGGAGTACGACGGCAAAAAATGGGAGCCGCGCGAGTACGGGGATGGCAAGGTGCACACCGTCGCCATCCCGGAGAACAGCGCCGCTTATTTTTATCGCACCGTGACGTCGGCCAAGGCGCAGGAGGTGATGGTGTCGCTCGGCAGCGATGACGCGATCAAGGTGTTTCTTAGCGGCAAACAGGTGTTAGCCAACAACGCTTCACGCGGCCCGGCGCCCGATCAGGACAAGGCCAAGCTCGCGCTGGCGGAGGGCGAGAATCACCTGTTGCTCAAGATCGTCAACGCCGGCGGCCCGGCCGGTTTTTACTTCAAGCTCGGCGGCTCGGCGCTGCCGGAAAATATTTTGGCGCTGCTGCGGGAGGACGTCCTGAATGCCGGGCACATCAGCAAATTGTGCGACTATTATGAGAAATCCCAGTGGCCGCTTGGCCGTGAACTGGATACCAGTATAAAATCCGCTGAGAAGGCGGTGACCGACTACGACAAGTCGATCGTCACGGTGATGACTATGGGCGACTTGGCCAAGCCGCGCAAAACCTACGTGCTCTCGCGCGGCCATTATGCGTCGCCGAAAAAGGACGAGGAGATTTCACCTGGCATCCCAGCCGTGCTGCCGTCGTTGCCTGAGGGGGCATCGGCCAGGCGGCTCGGCTTAGCCAAGTGGATTGCTGATGACGACCATCCGCTGACGGCCCGCGTGGCGGTGAACCGTTATTGGTCGATGATCTTCGGCGCGGGGCTGGTGACGACGGTATCGGACTTCGGAACACGTGGCTCGCTACCGAGTCATCCAGGTCTTCTCGATTGGCTGGCGCGCGACTTCGCCGACGGCGGCTGGAACGTGAAACGTATGTTCAAGCAGATGCTCCTGTCGGCGACATACCGGCAGCAGTCCGCTGCCACGTCGGAACAGCTCCACCGCGATCCCGAGAATGTGTTTCTCTCGCATGCGCCGAGGTTGCGGCTGCAGGGTGAGTTCATCCGCGACAATGCGCTTGCGGTGAGTGGCGTGCTCAACGGCAGGATCGGCGGGCCGAGTGTCAAACCTTACCAACCGTTGCGCATTTGGAACGAGGTCGCGCTAAATGGCGGCCTGTTTTACAAACCGGACAAAGGCTCGAAACTGTACCGCCGCTCAATGTACACCTACTGGAAGCGCTCCGCGCCGATGCCCAACATGATGGTGTTCGACGCGCCGACGCGCGAAAAATGTGTCATCCAGCGGCCGCGCACCAACACGCCTATGCAGGCATTGGTGACGATGAACGACGTGCAGTTCGTCGAGGCGGCGCGGGTATTCGCGCAGCGGGTGCTGCAGAAGGGCGGGGCGGACTTTGACTCGCAGCTCGACTATGCGTTCATGCTTACCACGGCGCGCCCGGCGGACGAGTTGCGCAAACGCGTGTTCCGCAATTTATACGACAGTCAGCTTAAGGAGTTCAGCGCCGATCCCACGCGCGCTGGGGAGCTACTGAAGTTCGGCGAAACCAGGCGTGACGAGTCGCTCGACTTGGCTCGGCACGCCGCCTGGACCACCGTGGCCAGCGCCATTTTCAATCTTGACGAAGTCATCACCAAGGAGTGACCCATGATTCCATTATTCAATTCTGACCATTTGCTCGACCGGCGCAAGTTCCTGAATCTTGGCGCACGCGGCATGGGGGCGCTTGGCCTCGCATCACTCGCCCAGCCGGGCCTACTCAACGCTGCTGGACGCCACGGTGGCGCGCTGGGCGATCCGCATTTCATGCCCAAGGTCAAGCGGGTGATTTACCTGTTCTTCTCCGGCGGCCCGTCGCACATCGACATGTACGACTACAAGCCGGGCATCCGCAAGGTTCACGGCATCGAGTTGCCGGAATCCATCCGCCAAGGCCAGCGAATCACCGGCATGACGTCCGGGCAGAAGTCGTTCCCATGTGTTGCGCCGATGTTTGAGTTCAAGCAGCACGGTCAGAGCGGCGCGTATTACAGCGAGATTTTGCCGCACATCGCCTCGCTCGCCGACGAGATGACACTCATCCGCAGTGTCAACACTGAGGCGATCAACCACGACCCGGCGATCACCTACATCAACACCGGCACACAGCAGCTTGGCCATCCAAGCATGGGCGCATGGCTCAACTACGGCCTCGGCAGCCCGAGCGATAATTTGCCCGGCTACATCGTGATGATCTCCAAGGGGCGCGGTGGCAGCCAGGCGCTGTACTCGCGGCTTTGGGGGAGTGGCTTCCTGCCGTCGAAACATCAGGGCGTCAAGTTCCGCAGCTCCGGCGAGCCGGTGCTGTTCCTCAACAACCCGCCGGGCATCAACCGCAACTCACGCCGGGCGATCCTCGACAGCATCAAGGCCGTGAATGAGGCCAAGTTCGCTGCGACGCGCGACGCGGAAATCCAGGCGCGCATTGCCCAGTACGAAATGGCGTTTCGCATGCAGGCCAGCGTGCCGGAGTTGACCGATCTCAAGTCCGAGCCGGATCACGTCTTCGACCTGTACGGCAAGGACTCCAAGAAGCCGGGCAAGTATGCCTACAACTGCATCCTCGCGCGGCGCATGCTCGAGAGCGGCGTGCCGTTTGTGCAGTTGTTCCACCGCGGCTGGGATCAACACGGCAACTGCCCGCGCGATGTCCGTTACCAATGCGAGGATGTCGATCAGCCCACCGCTGCGCTTGTGAAAGACCTCAAGCAACGCGGCATGCTTGAGGACACGCTCGTGGTTTGCGGCGGCGAATTTGGCCGGACGATTTACTCGCAGGGCGCACTGAGCAAGGACAACCACGGGCGCGACCACCACGGCCGCTGCTTCTCGATGTGGATGGCCGGTGGCGGCATCCGGAAGGGGTATGTTCATGGCGAGACCGACGACTTCTGCTATAACATCGTCCGCGATCCGGTGCATATCAACGACCTCAACGCCACGGTGTTGAAGTGTTTGGGTCTCGACCACGAGCGGTTTACCTATCGCTATCAGGGTCTCGACCAGCGGCTGACCAGCGTGCAGGGGGCGCGTGTCGTCAACGAGATTTTGGCCTGATGCGCCACGTCGTGAACAGCTCGCCACCGATGCGGCGTTGACGGGTCATTGCCAGGTTGGGCATCTTGGCCAAACGGGCAAACCCATCGCCATCGGCGATTGTTGGCGCATCGCGACCGCCGATGATTCGAGGGCAGATCGTCAGGTGCAGTTCATCCACGAGTCCAAGCCGGAGCAGCTCGAAGTTCAACTCGCCGCCGCCCTCGCAGAGCAGTCGCTTGACAGCCCACTCGCGCCGAAGCCAGCCAAGCGTTTGGCCAAGCGCGACTCTGTTTTTCCCGCAGACCTTCACACAGTCGGTCAACCGTTTCAGTTTGGCCAAGCGCGACTTCGGCGCCTGGCCTGACGACAGCACAATGAGCGGCGAACCCGGGGGCCGGAAAATCGCCGCTCCCGGATCGACCGAGCCAGAGCCGCTCACGACGATCCGCAGATTCTGCCTGGCCAAGCCGGCCCGCATCCGCCGCCGCTCGTATGCCGCGCTGCCCGCATTCAGCGTCACTGCCGCGGAGTCCACCGTTCGCGCACCGCAC
>JASLKI010000308.1 GCA_030747575.1 Verrucomicrobiota bacterium
CCGCGCGCCACCGCCAGCACGTCTCCTGCCTTGGCCACCAAGGCGCGCATCACAGTCGGCACGTTTTTTTTCGCCGCGAACAAGTTTGCGAACTCACCGCTGTCGTTCCACTTGCCGCCCTCGAGCACCGCATCGCCCTTGCCTGTTCGCGCCACAACTTGCCCGTCCTTGGCCAAAACCACCGCCCGCACATCGTCGCTCGGTAACCGGTCGGCCTCAGTGTAAAACGTCCGCATCTCCTGAGGAAACACCCCCACGTCAACGGGAACCTTAGGTTGCTCGGCCGAAACGAGATCGATACAAAACATCGCCGAGACGATGGCCGCTCCGATGATCCGCCTCGCCTTTTCCGCTCTCAACTTTTTTAGACTGCAATCGTTTGAATACATGGTTTTTTTATCATCACCACAGGGACAGCTCTGGCGCAATGAATACAGCAAGCCAAGTGCTTGGCCAAGCTTGTCGACAAATACCGGGCTTGGCCGCGTGTTTCACTGGAACAGCCGTCAGTCCATATTATCTCCACGCCCATGGAGTCGCGCGTCAATCATAGGGCGGAGAAACTTGTCTACTGGGACGAACTTGCAAAGGCGTATCGCAAGGCTACAGACAACTAACAAACACGCGTTTGCCCAAGCGCGATCATGGTTCTGATCCCCGTCCGTGAGGACATTTAAAAGAGTTTGGCACCAACCTCAAAAAGCTGTACTTGCCGTTCACACTGTGGCTACTGTTCTGAGTTCCATCCAGATAATCAATGTATCCAGAAATCAAAAAAAAAAATCTGAAATGAAACCATTGGAGATCCCAAAACGCCTGGATATTGTATCAGGCGCATGCCGGTTTGCATTTTTGTTCATCGTTGTCACCCAATTCAGTATCAATTGGGTATCGGGCGACTTGATTGTCCGCAAGGTTTTCGGACCTGAAGTGCCCACCGGAAAATACAAGCACCCCTCTTCATTTGATGAACTCGACAATGGCGATCTCTATCTGGCCTATTATGGTGGCGCCGGGGAATACTCCTCGGGAACCGTGGTTTATGGGGCGCGCCTGAAAAAGGGATCCAGCCATTGGAGCCAACCCAAAAGGATTGCCGGCAACCCATTTCGTTCGCTAGGTAATCCGGTCGTCTGGCAGGGGCCGGATGGGCTGGTTTGGTTGTTTTATGTAACCCGTTTTGGCGACACATGGTCAACTTCGCGAATCAAGGTCAAAATATCCAGGGATGGAGCTGTATCCTGGTCGGATTCCGCCCTGTTGACCATTGAACCTGGCACCATGGTACGGGCTCATCCCATCGTGCTTCAAACTGGTGAATATCTACTCCCCATCTATCACGAAACCGGACACGACACCGAACTGGTGGGACCAGGCACTACATCATTTTTTCTGCGCTATAACCCCTCAAACAAAAAGTGGAGCAGTAGCAAGCGAATTCGATCAGATCATGGCAACCTTCAACCTGCCGTGGCACAAGTCGATGACAGGCATCTGATCGCATATTGTCGGCGCGGTGGAGGATACGAGCCGACAACCGAAGGTTACCTGATCCGGTCGGAATCATGGGACGGTGGACACACCTGGAGCAAAGGGACAAACAGTTCATTTCCAAACCCCAATTCTGCTGTCGACTTTATCAAGCTACGCAGCGCGCGCCTGCTCCTTGTATACAATCACAACATGAATGACCGTACGCCACTGACGGCTGCCCTATCCAGCGACAACGGCAAAACATTTCCGCATCGTATGAATATCGCTGCCGGACAGGGCTCCTTCGCTTATCCTACAGTCGTACAAACGAGGAATGGAAAGATTCATGTCACATTTACATCCCAGGAAAGGACGCAAATTAATCATGCCATTTTTGACGAAAACGATCTTCTCAGCAAACCCGACAAAAAAAGTGAACCAAGAGAATCCGAAGAATTCAAATGTATAAACTAATGATCGCTTTCATCGCAGTCACTCTGTTCGCAGCGTGCACCACGATTGAAACGCCCAAAGACATGTCGCTTTTCAACGGCACAAACCTTGACAACTGGGTGGTTGAAAATGATGGCCAATTCTCGGTGGAGAATGGCGTGCTCAAGGTCAATCGCGGCACCGGCTGGCTGCGTTCCGCCGATGTCTTTTCCGACTTCACGCTCCTGATGGAATTCCGCTTCCTGGAGGCCGAAGCCAACAGCGGGATTTTCGTGCGCACCGGCCCGACGAGCAACGACGACGAAAACGGCTGGCCGAACAACGGCTACCAAGTGCAGTGCATGGACATCATCACTGGCAAAGCGCCCTTGGCCACGCTGATCCCCTACGGTGCCCCGCCGTTCGACCCCGAGTCAGACCTGGACGCCTTGGCCAAGGCCTACAAGCCGCTTGGCCAATGGCAAGCCTATGAGATTACCTGCACCGGCGAGACGATGGTGGTCAAGCTAAACGGCATGCAGATTACCACGGCGACGAGCATCAAAAACCTGAAAGGCCACATCGGCATCCAAGGCGAACACGGCCTGCTCGAATTCCGGAAGATTGACCTAAAGCCCATGCCGCAATCGCAACAATAAAGAGAAGAAGGCAACATGAACTCAAAACCAAGCCGTACGACTCAGCCTGCACGAGAGGCGCTTTTTCTGCCTGCATCAAATCGAATCGTTGAACAATCCGGATGATTCGTTCCCAGCAGCGATCCCTGCCTGAGCTTGGTCAAGTGTGGCTTGGCTTAAAGCCACTTGGTTCGGTTTTGCTTTCTAACGAGAGCGCCGGCTTCGGGGATGCCCCTGGCTTTCATTGCCTGGCCGTCCCAGTCGAGATTTCGCTGCAGCTTGAGGGCCACGATGCCGGATAAACCGATCTCGGTGAGGTGCCCGCCAATCTCGAACGGTGCGAAGGTCTTGCCTTTGCTGAGGATTGCATCGATCCATTCCTGAAAATGCCCCCGCACGCGAGGGAGATGTTGCGGCACTTTTTTCGCCTCGGAATGGTTGGCATGTCCGGTGAATTTTTTGTCGCCTTTCATTTTCACGTAGCACTGTGAATTCCAAAGCCCGGCGGAGAGCAAACCGTGCTCCGCTTCAACCACCGCGCCCACGCGGGGGATGTTTCCAAAGGTGCCAACCAGTTGGTCCGTGATGTGTTTGGGCGGCATGTCGACGCCGCCAGTATAGTAGATCAGGTTCACCGCAGCGCGCTGGCCCTCGGCGGCGAAATGAAAGGTGTGCGTCACGGCCTTGGCGTAGGTCTCGAGCCCGGCTTTTTGCACGTTGCTGATCTCGACCCGGGACGGGTAGCCGAGATTGAGCGCGCGTACCGGCATGTTGAACGAGTGGCAGCAAAAGTCGCCGATGGAGCCGTTGCCGAAGTCGTACCAACCACGCCACTTGGCCGGATGATAGATGCCGTTTTTGTAGGGACGAGTCGGCGACGGGCCGCACCAGAAATCCCAGTTCATTCCCGGCGGCACCGGATCCTCACCGGGCGGGCGCATGCCGCCGTTGGGCCAGCCGTGGGCCGGATGCCAGACGTGCACGTTGGAAATCTGCCCAAGCAGCCCGGATTGAATCAGTTCGATACTCCGGCGAAGATTCGATGAGGCGCTGCCCTGGTTGCCGGTTTGGGTGACGACCTTTGATGAGAGGGACAGTTCCCGTAACGCACGCGACTCAGCGATCGTGTGGGTCAGCGGCTTTTCGCAGTACACGTGCTGGCCGACATTCATCGCCGCGGCGCAGATCGGCGCGTGCCAGTGATCCGGCGTGGCGACCACCACGGCATCGAGTGTTTTCTCCTTTTCAAGTAGCTCGCGGTAGTCGGCATAGGCCTTGATGTTCCCAGCCTTGGCTTTGTGGCGGTTTTGGGAACCAGCGATCTGGTTGGGATCGACGTCACAAAACGCCACGACGTTGTGCCCAAGTTGCAGTGCGTTTTTGACGTGGCCCTGGATCTGGCCGCCCATGCCTATGAAGCCGATGTTAAGCTTGTTGTTGGCCCCGAAAACGGTGCGCGGGAGTATGACCGGTGCGGCAGCGGCAGCGGCGATAAAAGTTCGGCGTTTCATGAATCTCTCTTTCATTTTCGGATCAATTGGTCGCACCCCTTGTGTCACACTGAACCGGGTTTGGAAAGCTGAAACCGGATGGAAACAGTTCGTTTTTTTTTTAGATTTGCCAACCGAACCGACGGTAAGGGTTTGATTTTGTTCTCGCCAGTTTCTGTCAGGTGCGTAACCGTTGCGACGTTATGAACTCACTTACCACCCACCGGCAATCCCGGCGCCGGTTCATCCAGTCCACCGGTTTGGCTGCAACCGCCATCGGGTTTCCGGCCATTGTCAGCGCCCGGTCGCCCAACGCGAAACTGAACCTTGCCATCATCGGCAGCGGGGGTCGTGGCGGGAGCAATCTGGCAAACACGGCAAAGACCGAAAACGTCGTGGCGCTCTGCGACGTCAACGCACAAAACCTGAGCCGCGCGGCGACAAAACATCCCAAGGCGCGAACGTACCGGGATTTCCGCAAACTCTACGAGAAAACCGGTGACATCGATGCCGTGGTGGTGAGCACCACGGAGCACACGCACGCTTTCGCCGTGCTGCCGGCGCTGCAATCAAAGAAACACGTTTACTGCGAGAAACCGCTGACGCGCGACGTGTACGAGGCGCGGGTGATCACAAAGGCAGCGAAGGAAGCGGGAGTCTCCACCCAAATGGGCACCCAGATTCATGCCGGCAACAACTACCGGCGCGTGGTGGAGAAAATCCAGTCCGGAGCCATCGGTCCGGTTCGTGAGGCCCACGTCTGGGTCGGACGCGCCTGGGGTTGGCAAAGTCAGGAGGCCGCCAAACAGAATGACATTGTTTGGTCGTTTGAAACCCCGACCGAAGCCCAGACGCCGCAGCCACATCTGGACTGGGATCTTTGGATTGGCCCGGCGCCGCATCGGCCGTTTCACTCCGTCTATTTCCCCGGGCCGAAGTGGTATCGCTGGTGGGACTTCGGCAACGGCACCATGTCCGACCTCGGCAGCCACTTCAACGATCTT
The DNA here is from genome assembly GCA_030747575.1 of Verrucomicrobiota bacterium. Lineage (GTDB taxonomy): Bacteria > Verrucomicrobiota > Verrucomicrobiia > Limisphaerales > UBA1096 > UBA1096. Next base: position 5,038 of record JASLKI010000308.1, read on the forward strand.
CCCTTCTGGGCGCTCAAGCTCGATGCCCCGAAAACCGTCGAGGCATGGGGGCCGCCGCCGCACCACGATATTGCTCCGGCCTCAATGTCGGCGAAGTACACCTACGGCAGTCGTGGGGATATGCCGCCAGTCACGCTCACTTGGCACCAGGGCAAAAATAAACCGAATATTTGGAAGAAGAAAGGCATCCCGCAATGGGGCAGTGGCATGCTCTTTATCGGCGACAAGGGCATGCTCCTTTCCGACTACGGCAAACACATCCTGTTACCTGAAAAGGAGTTCAAAGATTATCAGGCACCCGAACCATGGATTGCACCCTCGATCGGACATCATGCCGAGTGGCTGCACGCCTGCAAAACCGGCGCGCCGACCACCTGTCACTTTGGCTATTCCGGCCCACTCACCGAGGCCAACCATCTGGGCAACGTCGCCTATCGTGCCGGGAAAAAGATCGAGTGGGATGCGGAAAACCTCAAGATTCCGAACGCCCCGGACGCGGAGCGATTCCTGAAACGCGGCTACAGAAAAGGCTGGAGCCTGGCCTAAACCGCTGCCGCTTAGCCAAGCGGTACATGGTCACGGCGGCGACTTAACGGGCGTATCGGGCGGTGCGCCTTGGCCGGCTTTTGCCCGGCTTGTTTTTTCCGTAGCCGTTGCGGCTCTCTCTCCTTGGCTGCTTTTTGGGAGAGCGTACTGACTTGAACACACGCTCGGAATGCAAGTCGTGCTCAACATCGTCAGGAATCTGTTTTTTTATCAACCGCTCGATGTCCAGCAGTTGTCCGGCCTCCTCTTTGCTGCAAAATGTCCACGCTTGGCCTTCGCTGCCGGCGCGAGCCGTTCGGCCGATCCGGTGAATGTACGTCTCGGCTTCCGTCGGTAAGTCGTAGTTGAATACGTCCGTGATGCCGTCGACGTCGATGCCGCGAGCAGCAATGTCAGTGGCGACCAATACTTTCACCTTCCCTTTGCGGAACTGCTCCAGCGCCCGCGTCCGCGCCGCCTGTGTCTTATTGCCATGAATGGGCGCCGCAGAAATCCCCACCCGCTCCAGTCGTTCGCAGACACGGTTCGCCTTGTACTTCATCTGCGTGAAGACGATCGCGCGCTTCACCTCCGGATCGCGGAGAATCGAAACGAGCAGATCATCCTTCTTATCCCGGTCGACGTACAGCAACCGCTGGCAAATCTTCTCCACCGTCGGCTGTTCGGGGTTGATCGTGACGCGCGCCGGATCGACCAGCAGGCGCTTGGCCAAGGCCTCCACGGCTGTCGGCAGTGTCGCTGAGAAAAATCCGGTCCGCCGCTCGCTTGGCAACTCGGCCAAGATGCGCTCGATGTCGGGGATGAATCCCATGTCCAGCATGCGGTCCGCCTCGTCGAGAATGAACGTCTTGACGGCATCAAGTTTCACAAACCCCTGCCCCATCAAGTCGAGTAATCGGCCCGGCGTGGCGACGACAATATCGACGCCGCGGTTCATCGCCTTTTCCTGCGGCCCCTGTCCCACGCCGCCGTAAATCACCGTGTGGGAAACCTGCATAAACCGACCGTACGCCGTGATGCTGTCGCCGATCTGCGCCGCCAGCTCACGCGTTGGCGCAAGGATCAGCGCCCGTGGGTGGCGACCCTCCGGGTTGATTTTCTCGGCGGCCAACTCCTGAAGCAGCGGGATGGTGAACGCGGCGGTTTTGCCGGTCCCTGTCTGTGCGCTGCCGAACAAATCCCGGCCCTCAATCTGCGGCGGGATCGTTTTACCCTGCACCGGCGTCGGCGTTGAGTACCCTTCCTTTTGCAGTGCGTGCTGAACCTCCGGGGTTAATGAGCCAAAGATGCCCTCCATCTCGAGTGCCTCCATTGGCTCGGCAATTTCGCGGAGTCGCGGTTTTTTGTTTGGACGAAATTGATCGTCGCGAGCCCTGCTCGGTTTGCCGCGTCTTCGCGATGTGTTACCACCAAATCGCCCACGTTTTTTATCGCCCCGATTGCGGGGTTTCCTCTCTGTCATATTCATTTATGTAACCAAGCCGGTAAACCTTCATTTGTAATCCCTACCGGCTTGAGTTAGAGGAAAATGAGCCGCGTGAATCGCGACTTTGAAGTGAGCCTGGCGGGCTGGAGACCTGGGAATATTGGCTCGCTGCTTTACCGCCAAGCGATCAGACAGCGGTTGGTCTACCCCACCACCACACCGGTGTCAAGCCCCCACTTGGCCAAACGACCTTATTAGGAATATTTTTCACGCAACTGCCGCGCGGCCTCGACTTCGTTCTTCAGCTTGGTGGCAACCTCATCGAGGCTGACCTTGGCGGCGGATCCCGGGGCAAACCCGCAGTCGGGGTTCAGCGTGATGCGGGTCGGCGCGAGGTACTGAAGCGCAGTCTCAACCCGGGCGACGATCTCATCGGGTGAATCGACTTGGCCGGGATCACAGCTTACGCAACCGAGCCCGATCTCAAGGTCTTCGCGGAGGTGCTTGAACACAGCCATGTCGCCGGCTGCCGGCGTGGTGAATTCCATCGTAAGATGATTCACCTTCAGCCGGTTGAGTTGGCCAAGAATGGGAGTGTAGCCCCCGGCGTGAGTGGCTTCGCCCCGGGCGCGGGCACCGGCGCGGCGGCAGAGGTGAACGGCTGTCTTGATATCGCCGAACCCTTCGACAACTTGGTTAACCATATCGACACTGAAGTCAGCGGCGCGGTCAGCGTCGTCGTAGTTCGCGCGGACTTCCTGGTCAACAAACAGGCAAAGGTGAGGGTCGTCAATCTGAACGACAGCGACGCCTTCCTCGCGCAGGAGCTCGATTTCGCGGCGCAGGATGGGGACGCAATCGGCGACGAACGAGTCGCGAGTGGGGTAGGCGGCGCTGGATTTCTCGGCAGACCACATGCGCTCGCCCAGCAACGCGGGTGCTGGCAGGGTTGCCTTGATCCGGCGGCTGGTGATCGTCTTTAAATAGCGAACCTCCGCAGCGATGAAGCCGGGGTTCCTGGGCGTGAGCTTATCGACCACGATCGTCCAGGGGCGTCCGTCCACCGGGTTGGCGCCAAGCTCAAAGCCGTGCGCGAGTTCGGCAATGACACCGATGTACGAGGCGCGACGCCATTCACCGTCGGTCAGGATATCGATGCCGGCATTTTCCTGCAAAGCGACGGCGTCTCGAATCGCGGCCTCAAGCCGCTCCCCGGCATCAGCTTGGCCAAGCAACGCGCGGACGGCGTCCGGACGCGGCAGGGAGCCAACGACGGAGGTGGGAAACATCGGCAAGTCGGTCATGGTTCAAGTGCTTGGCCAGTTTTGCTGGGCGAGTTCAAAATCTTCCTGCGTGTCAATTTCGCGATAGCCACCCGGGATGTCAGCATGTGCGAACTCCTCACCGCCTTCAATCATATGCTGGAACAAGTGGATGAGGTAGGCCTTCTCGAACGACTTGGCCTCCCGGAAAGGTTGGCCGGCGAATTGTTCGCGGCAGCGGTGGTAATGTTCGCGCAGCCGGGTGGCTGCGGCAGCAGTGAACCTAGCCACGCCGGTGTATTCACCATGAGCCTCGGCCCCCGGCGTGCAGCGCTCGATACGCGTGATGCGCCCGTTGGCCACAGTCACTTTCTCGGCATCGTCGATGGGATGCTGACTGCGCTCGGCATAGTGGGCGAGCCATTCCGTGTCGATGACAAGCGCAGCATCGGCGGGATGAGCCAGCGCACGGGCAACTGCGTCGGGCGTAAACAGAATGTCGGAATAGGCGCAGACGAAGCCTTCGTCCATCTGATCCTCAGCATGAAAAAGCGAAGCGAGGATATTGTTGTTTTCCCAGTCCGCGTTGTGACGGAAGGTGAATTCCGGGCAGGCCTCGCGAACCTTGTCGATCTGGTAGCCGCCGATAAAAACGATGTCATCGAGACCGTTGGCACGGAAAGCGGCCAGCGCCCAGTCAAGGATGCGGCGGCCCTTGACCTCCGCGAAACACTTGGGCGTGTTAGCCGTGGTGGGCATCAGCCGGATGCCACGCCCGGCGCCGATGATTATTGCTTTCATAAAAATAACCGTTCAAAACGTTATCGCACCAGCATTAATGGGG
>JASLKI010000309.1 GCA_030747575.1 Verrucomicrobiota bacterium
CTCGAGTTGCGCGTCCTTCTGTCGCCTTGCCGCATGCCGGCGATTGAGTGTCTGGATGAAATCGAGTTGCCGCCGCTGCTCGGCGAGGGAGAGTCCGCGATTCTTGATGTGCTCGATCAGTTTTTCGACCGCCGTGTGGCGCGTGTCAATGTGCGTGCCCTGGTAAATGCCGGGGAGAAAACCGGATTGCCAGTTTTGCGACTCCTGAATCGGGTATCCGCCTGGACACATGACGATGAAGCCGGGCAGATTCTGATTCTCGCTGCCGAGCCCGTACGTCACCCACGAACCCACGCTTGGTCGGATGAGCCTCGCCTCGCCACAGTTCATCAGCATAAGCGACGGCTCGTGGTTGGGCACGTCGGCGTGCATCGAGCGGATCACCGCAATGTCGTCGACGCACTTCGCCGTATGCGGGAAGATTTCGCTGACCTCCGTGCCGCTTTGGCCGTGCCGCTTGAATTTGTACGGGCACGGAAACGCCGCACCGGTTTTGCGCTCCGTCCTCAGATTATTCATCGGAAGCAGCTTGCCAGCGTATTTTTGCAGCGAAGGCTTCGGGTCGAACGTATCGACATGCGACGGCCCGCCGTTGAGAAAAATATGAATGACTCGCTTGGCCTTGGGCGTGAAATGCGCCCCCTTGAACGAGAGGGACGACGAAGCAGCCGCGCTGGCGGCGTTGGGCAGCATCGAGCCTAGCGCCAAGCTGCCCATTCCGATGCCGCAGCGGGAAAGGAACTCGCGTCGCGTGAAAAAATGATCGCTCAAGCTTGGTCCGTGATGCTGCATCGCCTTATCGGTACGCAGAAAGTTACCGCTCTATTCAGAAGTTTGCAACAACCCCGCTTGGCCAAGCGCTCCAGCACGGACGACCGCTCAGCCTCAAAACTCCCAGTCGATCCCGGCGGTATAAATGCGGTAGCGGTACTCGTCCTGAGGGACGTTGGAGTTGATGTTCTCCTGCTCAAAACCAAGCTGGAACGTCAAGTGGTCGTTGTACTCGTAACCGACCGAGACGTCCCACGACAGGTCGGCGCGCTGGCGGAGGTTGAACAAATCGGCGCCACGCTGGAGGTCGTACTCGTAGGTAGCCTTTCGCAGAGTTGCCGAGACGCTCCAAAACTCACCGCGATAGCGCCAATTATGTGAAATGCGTTCGCGGCGATAATCAAAATACCCGGAACCACTGTCCTCGTTGTCGAGAATTGAGAAACGCGTGCGCATGCGCAGTCGCCGGCTACTGTTCCAGTAATGCCCCCACTCGACGCCTCGCTCCGGGCGGTCGTAGCTGAGGTCGGTGTCCGGCATGTGAAAACCAATCTCATCCCGTTGGCTGCGCGTGTCGTAATCGCGCCGCAACGTCTCCAAGTAAATGAGCAGCTCGGACTGAAATCCGTAGTCCACCCCGAACGATACTCGGCCGCCGATTTCCAGGTGGTTATCCAGCGGTTCGGCGAAATATTGGCGCGTGACTTCCGGCTTGGCCTCAACCCACAGGTTCGCCGGCAGACTCCGGCGCAGCGCCAGTTCAAGGCTGATTTGTTTCCCAACCACCTGCACCGTCCCAATGTCGTCCTCGGTCAACGACGCGTCAAATATCTCGTCGATGTAAATAACACGGATGTCCGTCTTGAGTTGCCAGTGCGGGGACAGACTTTTTTCGAGACTGACATTGAGCAGGCCGGTCTGTTCCGAATCAACACTCTCGGCGGCGAGATAGCGGCGGTCATCCAGCGCGCCGAACACCGTGACCTCCACCCCGTCTTCGGCGAGCGGAATCCGGATCGCCATAAAGTCGAAACCGATTAAGGAGAAGACGCTCGATTCCTCGGCGAAGGCCGACAAGGTGACGTTCTCCTTGTAGCCGCCGCCAAGCCGGAGGTCGGTGTTGTAATCCCACACGGATAGTTCCTCCATCAACTCCTTCTCGATGGCGGCTATCTCCTTGTCGTAATCCGAAAACTCCAGGTCGGTATCCTGCGCAACGACTCTTGGCCAGGCACACAGCATCCCCAAAAATAAAAACCGCAGTAGAAAACCAGCCATCCTCAATCGGCTATGTACGCACAACCCTTGGCCAAGGTTACCAACAAAAACCAAGTCATTTGCTGAGTTCACGCCGCAGCCAGGCCGGTCGGTCGGTAGTGATGCCGTTGATGCCAAGCTTGGCCAAGCTCCTGGCTACGTCCGGTGAGTTCACCGTCCACGTGAACAACTCCAGCCCGGCGGCCTTGATCTTGTCGAGGAACGCCCTGTCTCCAAGCCCCTTGTAACTGACGTTGATGCCCTCGAGTTTGGCCGCCTTGGCCTTGGAGATCAACTGCTCCGCGCTGGGCGATTGCACGCCGGTTTTTTCGTCCACTTTAAAACTGGAAAGGTAAAAGCACTCGATCTTTGGCAACCTGGCCTTGGCCTGTTTCACCACTTCGTAGTCGAAGGAAATCACCACGAACTGCTCCGGTTTCTTGCCGGAACGCTTGAACGCCTTAGCCAAGTCGGGGACGATCTCCGGCCCACACTTCACCTCAACGAACAGCCGGCGTCCCTCCGGGATGGTCGCCAACACGTCGGCGATTTTCGGGATGCGAACGCCCTTCCACTTGTCGCCCTTCCATGCGCCGACATCGAGTTGCTGCAACTCGGCGAGTGTCTGGTCGACAACCTTGCGATCCACTCCGGCTAGTTTCTTGGTGGTGGCGTCGTGATGCACCACGATATAACCGTCCTTGGACAGGTACACATCAATCTCGACGGCGTCGGCGCCCTGCTCCCAGCCAAGCTTGACCGACTCGAGCGTGTTCTCCGGCGCATCGTGTGACGCGCCCCGATGGGCAATGATCTCCACGTCAACCGCCACTGCACCCTGACAAGGCATCAGAACGCAAGCCATCGCCGCTTTTGTTAGAAAGGATTTCATCAAATAAAGTGTTTAAGCCAAGATGCCCTTCACGACTTCGCCATGAACATCGGTTAGGCGGAAGTGACGGCCCTGAACTTTATAGGTCAACTGCTCGTGGTTTAAGCCAAGCAGATGCAGGATGGTGGCGTTCAGGTCGTGAATATGAACCGGGTTCTCAACCGGTTTGTATCCGAGTTCATCCGTCCGTCCATGACTGATTCCGCCCTTCACTCCGCCGCCTGCAAGAATCATCGAGTACGCCTCCTTGTGATGGTCCCGCCCCACGTTGTTCGCAGTGCCTCCGTTGCTTTTGCCCTGCAACATCGGCGTACGGCCAAACTCTGCACCAATCACGATCAGTGTTTCATCCAACAACCCACGCTCTCTCAAGTCACCGATCAGCGCAGCCACCGGTCGATCCAACTCTCGCGCCTTTTTTGGGATGCTAGCAAAAATACCGCTGTGGTGATCCCATCCTTGGTCAAACAATTGCACAAAACGCACCCCCTTCTCGACCAGTCTCCTCGCCAGCAGGCAGTTGTTCGCCAGACTCGTTGCACCCAGCTTGGCACCGTAAGCCTCTAATGTCGCAGAGGTTTCCCTCTTAATATCCATTAACCCCGGCACACTGCTTTGCATGCGGTACGCCAATTCATACTGTGCGATGCGGGTGGCAATCTCCGGGTCGCCTACGTCTGCCAGTGCAGTCTTGTTAAGGAAATTAATCCCATCGACGATGTCTCTCCTGCCCTGCGACGTGATCCCTTTTGGGTTGGACAAAAACAAGACCGGGTCGCCTTGGCTCCGAAACTCGACGCCCTGGTGGAGTGTCGGCAGGAAGCCGCTCCCCCACAGGCTATTACCCGCTCCGGCCACGCTGCCGGTAATCATCACGACGTAGCCCGGAAGATCGCGGTTCGCCGTGCCCAAGCCATAGCTCACCCAGGAGCCAATTCCCGGCCGACCGAACCGCTCGAAGCCTGTGTGCAAAAACAACTGCGCCGGGGCGTGGTTGAATTGCTCCGTTTTCACCGTTTTCACAATCGCCAACTCATCGGCGACGGAGCCCAAGTGCGGCAGGTGCTCCGATAACTCCAGGCCACCCTGTCCGTTGCGATGAAAATTAAATCGCGTGCCCAGCAGCTTCGGGTGCTCGCGGATGAACGCCAACTGTTTACCCTTGAACATGTCATCCGGACACTTCTCGCCGCTTCGCTTCACCAATTCCGGCTTGTAATCGAACAACTCCAGGTGCGACGGCCCGCCGACCAGGTGAATGTAAATGACGTTCTTAGCGCGGGGCGCAAAGTGAGGTTGCCCCAGAACCAGCGGATCGCCCTGCCCTCCGGCAGCCGGGGCGGCGAACAACCGGTCATTGAGCACCGATGCTAAGCCAACCGCACCGATGCCAGTGCCGGTGTGCTTGATAAACTCCCGGCGGGACTCGGTCAGGTAGTGGTGATGTAGAGGGTTCATAGTCAGCCCTTGGTGATCGCCTCATCCAGGTTCAGGAGGACGTTGGCCACGGTGAACCACTTCGCCAAGTCGCCCGCCTCGACACCGGCCGGCATCCTCCAGTTCTTCACGCCCGAGATGAGTTGACGAACCGCTTTCGGCTCGGCGGCGAGTGCCGCTTCGCGCTTGCCCAAGAGTTGATTTAAATAAGCAACTTCCACTGGGCGGGGCGGGCGGGTAAGCGCCACGCGGAACGCAAAATCGATTCGCTGCTCGTCGTTGGCCAAACCCGGTTTGGCGAGGATGCGACCCGCAAACGCCATCGCCATCTCGACGTATGCCTCGTCGTTCAACAGCGTCAGCGCCTGTAGCGGCGTGTTGGTGCGCGGCCGGGCCACGACGCAAGCACCTCGATCCGGTGCGTCAAAATTGACGAAACTGGCGTACGGCGCGCCCCTCCGCCAAACCACGTACACCCCGCGCCGAAAACGGTTTTCATCCTTGGCGGCGAGGAACTTCGGCGCGTTGCGGCCAACATGCCGCCAAATGCCATTGGGCTGCGGCGGATAAATCGGCGGCCCGTGCATCCGGTGCGCCAGCAGGCCACTCGCCGCCAAGGCCGAGTCACGAACCATCTCCGCACTCATCCGCACCCGGGGCGAGCGCGCGAAGTAACGGTTGGCCGGATCTTGTTCCAGATGTTTACGGCTCACCCTGGACGACTGCCGGTAGGTTCGACTCGTCACGATCAATCTATGAATATGCTTCATCGACCAACCGCTCTCGACGAACTCAACCGCCAGCCAGTCGAGCAGCCCTTGATGGGTCGGTGCCTCACCTTGGGCACCAAAATCCTCCTGTGTCGCCACGATTCCACGCCCCATGAACGCCGCCCACCAGCGGTTCACCGTGACGCGAGACATCAGCGGATTTTCAGGAGCAACCAGCCACTTCGCAAAGCCCAGTCGATTCGGCGGGAGTTTTTTGTCATAAGCATGCAACACTGTTGGCGTGCCGACAGCTACTGAATCACCATGCGCGAGGTAGTTACCGCGTAACATTATTTTCGTATCACGCGGCTCGCTCATCTCCTTCATCACGAGGGTGGAGGCCGGCTTGATCGCATTCTTCTCTTTACTGAGCTTAGAGATCTCCCTCTTCAACGTCTCGCTCAACCGTTTTGCTGCTTTGAGTTCGCTGATCTTCTCCTCCAACTCAGCACGCCTTGCCTCCTGCCCCGGTGGCATTGGCAGGTTTATCGTTGGCCCATAAAAATCCCACGTCACCCCATTGCCCTGCTGTTTCACCTCTAGCGGCGTATTGTTGAAAAAGGCAAATATCCGATAGTAATCCCTCATCGAGAACGGATCGTACTTGTGATCATGACACTGCGCGCACTCGAGCGTTGCGCCAAGAAACACCGTGCCGGTGGTGTTCACGCGATCTATCACCTGATTGACACGGTTCGATTCCGGGTGAACGCCGGCCTCAACATTGCATGTTGGGGTTCGATGAAATCCTGTGGCGATTTTTTGAGATGTTGTCGCTCCGGGCAACAGATCACCAGCCAACTGCTCGATGGCAAACTGTTTGAAAGGCATCCCGGAATTGAATGCATCAATCACCCAGTCGCGGTAAGCCCAACTGTCGCGCAGCTGGTCAGCCTGAAAGCCGTTCGAGTCGGCGTATCGCGCGAGATCAAGCCAGCGCCGCGCCCACTTTTCACCGTATTGAGGATTTGCCAACAGGCGATCGACCATTCGCGCGTACTCGCGGCGATTCGGGTTCGCGAGAAAATCATCAATCTCGCCCGGTTGCGGCGGTCGGCCAACCAAGTCGAGGAACACTCGTCGAGCCTGTTGCCCGGGCTTGACTAAGGGCGACGGTGCCATCCCAAGCTTGGCCAATCGATCGAGAATGAAGTGATCCACGGCATTGGCTGCCTGTTCCGGCTTGGCCAAGCGCGGCAATTCCGGTCGACTGGGGCGCTGATAGGCCCAGTGGTCGTTGCCAGCAACAACGCCCCAATGGCACAGGAATCCACCTACCAACAGAAGCGTGGCAAATCTGATAACCCGAATCGGACCGACACCATTAATGGAATGAGAGGATGCCACCTTGATGCCAAAACATTAGCGTTTCCATTCTATTTTGCAAATAGAATCAAGGGAGAGTGATAGATGATAAAATCAGGCTATAAGATAAAAGAATCCGGGGGGATCAGGTTGAAGAAACCTGCAACCCCCCCGGGGATAATTCAGAGCTAGCAATGTAAGGTATAGTAGACATCCACGACAGCGCTTGCAGGCCCACGCCGTGCGAATTGGCGGGGAAAGTAGCGATCAGCCGACTTGTGTCAATACTTTCTTGTAAAAAAATGAAGTTTTTTTGAGCTGTTTTTGAGGGAGAAACGGCTCATTCAAGGCTCCGCGGTACAAAACCAACCGAGGTCTGGATAGAATGGGTGCAGGAACAGCCGGCACTTGTCTCCGGTGCGAGCAACATCCCGCCAGCCGAAATCAGACTCAACCAGCACCCGCTGCGAATACCCTCGAACTGGCTACGCTTATTGGTGCTTAAATCCCACATGCCATGAGAGTAATGGCGAAAGAACATGGTGTGGTTGCTGGCGGACATCGTGCCGCAGCCGCGCCGTTCCGGCAGGTCATCGCGCAGCTCTTTACCCGTCCGCAAATCAAACGCCCATTGATCGGAGTAATAAGTATCGCCGATTACCACCGGGTGTTGCAGATGACCGCTGTGATGTCCTTTACCCTCCTTGTGGTGATCCTCCCAGAGCAGGCTTCCTGCCGGGATGTGAACCGGGCTGCCATCCTTGGCCTTGCGTGTCTGTTCTTCCGCAGCAATTCCATAGGTGTGATAATGCTTATCCTTGTCGGTCCCTGTGGCAACAAGCGTACTGTTGGCATAAACCAAATACGTCATGTACTGCAATTTTGAAAAGTCGTGCGGACGATCCCACTTGGACTCGCCGCTATCCAGATCCAGTGCGACAAGGTGTTGATCGGCCAGTTGCTGAATCGGTTGGATGCCGCCAGCCATTTCAAGCGCTTTCGGCGCGCGACTCTCAATGAAATAAATCACCCCGTCGCCGATGGTTATGGTTGAGTTGACAATCGCCCCACCCTCGTAGGTCCAAGCCCGTTTGCCTGACTTCAGGTCAACACCGAACAGCCGGTCGCTGCTCACCCGGCTGATGAATTTTGTTTCGTATTTTTCGTACCACTCACCGCCGTCTCCAAGGTAAAGCTCTCCTTTTTTTACGCGACTGCCAATCAACTTGCCCCCGATCGCCGACAAATAAGCCCATTGATATTTAGCCGACTCGCCCTCCGGCACAGAAAACCGCCTGGCCCGATGCCCCGTCGCACCGTCGATCCCAATACAGTACCGGCCCTGCACGAGGTAAAGCTGATCCCCTGCCGCCACCATGTTGCTGCTGTCCCGCGGGATGTTGGCCCGGCGCATTTCCGGGCTGGAGAAACTCCACCGGACAGTGCCGTTATAGGCGTCCAGCCCGAACAACACCCGGTCTCCCTGCACGTAAAGGCGGCCGTTGGTTGAGAGCGGCGCAGGGTTGCGTGGGCCACGATCTGGCATCGGGCGAGGGCCCGGTTCTCCCCACCATTTGACTCCCATCTCCCCCTTCACAATGTCGTCGCCGCTGCACGAGGTATTTTGCGCATTGCCATACTGGTGAGTCCATTCCCCTGCCCCGGCCAACTGGGGACGCGTATAAACGAGCCAGCGTGCCTCGCCGTTATCGGATCGAACCAAGCGGCTTCCCGCCCGGCCAAGCCAGCGTTGAACTCGGCCAAGGTCGCCCGCTTGGCCAAGCACCACCGTGCCACCGCCAGGCACTAGATACCGGAGAGCCTCAGCACCCTTACCGGGTGGCAGTTGGCCCTCAAGCAAATGCTGCTCCGAGACAATCAAGTTGAACAGCATCGAGCCGAGAAACCGTTCGTCCAGCGACCCCTCGAGCACCGAGGCCCGAACGCCATAAACACCCGCCTCGTCTAGGGTGGCACGAATTTGCTGAACCCTCGCAGCGTCCTGCTCCACCACCACCACTTGCAGGTCGGATTTGCGAATCAGCTCCAGTGCGAGACTCCCGTCCACTCCGCCCAGCACCAGGCAGTAGCCGGCACGGGCATTGGCCAACTCAAGGATTTGATCGGTCGCAACCGACAGTTTGCTTTCTTTCCGCGATGCCGTCTGACCGTGCGCCACACCAGGCAGGCGATAATAAAATGATGAGTCAAATTTGTACTGTTTGCTTTGGGCATCCTTCCCCTCGTCAATGCCAATTATCCGGTAAGTGTATTCGTCGTCCAACGAGATGCCCTGAACCGTTACGAGGTGACGCTTGCCCCCCTGCTCGTCAGACAACTCCACCGGTTTGCCACCCGGAACCGACCAGCGCACACGACCGTTCATCGCCTCGTCCACCTCCCAACTAATCGTCACCGTCGTTCGATCCACCCAGTCAACAAACGGCCCATAGGCAATCTCCAACGCCTTCGGCTTGACTGCGGCCTCCACAGCCATCCCCTGAATTTCCCAAACGCAGACACAGGTAAACATCAGCCCAAGGCGGCAAACAACGTTGCCGATCGTCATCCGTCCCGATAGATCAAAGGAACTCATCCCGGGGACTGTTATGGAACCAGCCAATTGTCGCCAGTCTTTTCATTAAAAGCACCGGAATTGCAACAAACACGGTTTTGCCGCACAATGGGCGCATGCCAAACACGTTTGGCCATCTGTTCCGCATCACCACCTGGGGTGAATCCCACGGGGGCGGCGTCGGCGTCGTGCTCGACGGCTGCCCGCCGCAGCTCGATCTCGACGAGTCGGACATTCAACCCGATCTCGACCGACGCCGTCCCGGCCAGTCGAAGATCGTAACGCCTCGCGACGAGGCCGACAAAGTCCAGATTCTATCCGGCACTTTCGAGGGCAAAACCCTCGGCACGCCCATTATGATGATGGTTCACAACAAGGATTTCCGTCCCGAGGCCTACTCGGAAATGAAAACCAAGTTCCGCCCCTCCCACGCCGACTACACGTACCAGCAGAAATTCGGCTTCCGTAACTGGCAGGGCGGCGGACGCTCCAGCGCGCGCGAAACCATCGGCCGCGTTGCCGCCGGTGCCGTGGCCAAGAAACTTTTGAAACAACGCTACGGCGTCGAAGTGTTGGCCTACGTTAAACAGGTCAAAAAAATCATTGCCGTCGTCAACCCCGACAAGGTCAGGCTGCGCGATGTCGAGGCCAACATTGTCCGCTGCCCAGACACCGCCGTCGCCGACAAGATGATCCGCCTGATCGAGCGCACCCGCAAAGCCGGCGACACCGTCGGCGGTTTGATCGAGGGCGTCGCACGCGGCCTGCCGGTTGGCTGGGGCGACCCGGTGTTCGACCGCCTCGAGGCCGACCTCGCCAAGGCGATGATCAGCCTGCCCGCGTCCAAGGGCTTCGAAGTCGGCTCCGGTTTCGGTGGAATCACCATGACCGGCCGCGAGCACAACGACCCCATTCGGGCCAAGCGAGGCAAAGTGCGCACGACCAAAAACGATTCCGGCGGTGTGCAGGGCGGCATCTCCAACGGCGAGACCGTCCACTTCCGTATTGCCTTCAAGCCGGTGGCCACCGTCATGCACAAGCAGGACACCATCGATGCGCAGTTGAAAAACACGACCCTCAAGGGCCGCGGCCGCCACGACCCTTGCGTACTGCCTCGTGCCGTACCGATGGTCGAGGCCATGACCGCCCTCGTGCTGGCCGACCACGCCCTGCGCCACCGCGCCCAAAACGAGTGGTAACCGACGCGCTTGATTTCCCCTCGTCCTTGGCACACCTTTTCCGTTCTCAACCTAGTGGGAACATCAGTTGATGAATTGGCAACGTAAAATCATTCTTACTGCAGTGCTCCTTTCGCTTGGCCAAGGGTTACTGCGTGGCGAAAGTGAACCGCCCAACCCGGATAGTGATGCTTTCGATTTCTGGTCGCTCAAACCGGTCGTCCGGCATGCCTTGCCGGCGCTTGGCCAGACGGATCGCGACTGGGCGCGGAATCCTATCGATCACTTTATCGCCGCCAAGCTAGCTGAAAAAAATCTCACCCACTCGGTTGAAGCCAACCGTCGGACGCTGATTCGCCGCGTCTATTACGACCTTATCGGCCTGCCCCCTCACCCATCAGAAATCGACACGTTCCTCAGCGACTCCGATCCGTTGGCCTACGAGAAACTCGTCGAAAAACTTCTCGCCACGCCTGGCTACGGCGAACGCTGGGCGCGCCACTGGCTTGACGTTGTCCACTACGGTGACACACACGGGTACGACAAGGACAAGCTCCGCCCCAACGCTTGGCCGTATCGCGACTATGTCATCCGCGCATTCAACAGCGACAAACCATACGACCTGTTCGTGCGCGAGCAGGTCGCCGGCGACGCACTTTATCCCGATACACGCGACGGCATCGAGGCGACAGGATTCATCTCGGCCGGCCCGTGGGATTTCATCGGCCATGCCGAGGTGCCAGAAACCAAGCTCGACGGCCGTATCGCCCGCAACATCGACCGCGACGACATGGTGAAAAATACGATGAACACCTTCATCAGCACTACCGTGCAATGCGCCCGCTGCCACGACCACAAGTTCGATGCGATCAACATGACCGACTACTATCGGATGCAGGCCGTGTACGCCGCGCTCGACCGCGCCGACCGTGAGTACCACCCCGATCCCGTGATCGCCAAACAACTCACCACACTCAAAGCCGAGGTTGACCGGCATCAATCCGAACTCATAAACATCGAAAACGAGATCAGAAAAAAAGGGGGAGATAAACTCGTTGCGCTCGACAAGCAACTCGAGTCACTCCGCAAACAATCTAAAACAAGCAACCGCCCCGAGTTCGGTTACCACAGCCAGATCAGCGCCGAGCAGGACGTGAGCAAGTGGGTGCAGGTGGATCTTGGCCAGGCGCAGTCCATCGAACAAGTCACGCTTATCGGCACGAGTGACAACTTCAACAACATCGGTGACGGCTTCGGCTTTCCAGTGCGCTACAAAATTGAGGCATCGAACGACACGACATTTGAGAGCGGCGTCACGGTTGTCGCCAACAAAACCAAGGCCGACGAGCCGAACCCCGGCGTTGCGCCGCTGCATTTCAAACCGCCTAGCTTCAACGCGCGTTACGTCCGCGTCACCGCGACCAAGCTGGCCAAGCGCAGCGCCGATTATATTTTTGCGCTAGCCGAGCTTCGCTTACTCAATGCCAACGGCGACAACCTCGCGAAAGGCAGAGCCATCACCGCGCTTGACTCCATCGAGTCACCGGTTCGCTGGCGAAAAAGCAATTTGGTCGATGCCCTCTACCCCGGCAAGGCGAGCGACCCCTCCATTGCAAAGGAACTGGAAGTTCTTGTGAGCGAACGGGGTAAGTTAATCCAGTCCATCCTCTCCGGTGAAATTACCGCCAAGCGGAATGCCGCGAAGGCAGGCTTGGCCAAGAACGAGGCGGCACTCAAAAAAATGCCCAAGCCAATGCGCGTTTACGCCGGAACAATCCACAAGGGAAGTGGTTCCTTTCGCGGCACCGGCAATGAAGGTGGCAAGCCTCGCGACATTCGCGTACTCCACCGAGGCGACATGAGCCAACCGCGTGATGAAGTTGCTCCCGGCACGTTGCGTTTGGGCAAGAGCGATGCAGGCACGTTCGAACTCTCCAACATGCACGGGGAAAGTGACCGCCGAATCGCCCTCGCCCGTTGGCTGACAAAAAAAGATCATCCGCTTACGTGGCGATCGATCGTCAATCGCGTTTGGCAGTACCACTTCGGCACCGGGATCGTCGCGACACCAAACGATTTCGGCCGCATGGGCGCACTACCCACCCACCCTGAGTTGCTCGACTGGCTCGCTGCGGAGTTCCGCGACAACGGCCAGTCGATCAAGCAACTGCACCGGCTGATCCTCACCAGCGCGACCTACCGACAGTCATCCAAGTCTGTTGTAGTGAATGAAAGAAACGACAGCCAAAACCGCACTCTCTGGCGAATGAACCGGCGGCAACTCGAGGCCGAGGCGATCCGCGACACAGCCCTCCTCTTGGCCGGCAAAATGAACAACCAAATGTACGGTCCCGGCTTCCGCGATTTTGTTCTGGAACACCCAGAGCACTCGCCGCATTACGAATATCACAAACACGACCCGGAAGATGTGAAGATTCATCGCCGCTCCGTTTATCGGTTTTTGGTTCGCTCACAGCAGCAGCCGTTCATGAGCACACTCAACTGCGCCGACCCCTCGCAGTTGGTAGCCAAGCGCGACAACGCCATCACCGCCCTGCAGTCCCTGGCGTTACTCAACAACAAACTGATGGTGGCCATGGCAAGACACTTCGCCAGCGACGTTGAGCAAACTCACACTGGCCGGACGGCCGCAGTTAGCGAGGCATTCTTCCGCGCCACCGGCCGCCCTCCAACTACGGAGGAGACCTCCGACCTCGTCGCCTACGCCTCCAATCACGGCTTGGCCAACACCTGCCGACTACTGTTCAACCTCAACGAATTCTCCTTCGTTGA